>CAYZHS010000060.1:0-9714 GCA_964478295.1 uncultured Proteiniphilum sp.
GTGGATATGAAGTGGTATTGAGGAGGCTGCGGATATGGTAGGTAGTTTCGTAATATTTCATTTAGACAAAATGCTAATTATATATCTTACTAATCAGAATAAATTATTTTTTATGATTACTTACTAATTATATATATATTTGCAGTCAGTAACAATTTATTATATAACTGATTATGAAAAACTGGATATTTGAATCTTTAATACTTGCTGTGGGACTTATAGTTCTTGGCTTATTGCTCAACAGGGGCATTAATAATTTTACAGATCGCGATCGTGTGGTAACTGTTAAGGGACTTGCCGAACTGGAGGTGCCTGCAGATAAGGTAATTTGGCCATTGATGTATAAAGATATTGGTAATGATATGTCTATTCTTTACACTAATATTCAAAGTAAAAACAAGACAATAGTAGATTTTTTACTCTCTAATGGTATTACAAATGATGAGATTAGTATTGCACCTCCTGAAATAATTGATATGGAGGCCGAGCGTTATCTTAATCAAACAATTCAGTATAGATACAACGCAACATCGGTTATTACTGTAACATCAAATAATGTAGAAAAGATTCGTAAGCTTATTTCAGAGCAGACCGAACTACTTAAACAGGGTGTGGCGATAACTGGTGGAGATTATCGTTTTAGTACATTGTATGAGTTTACAGGTTTAAACAGTATAAAACCAGCCATGATTGAAGAGGCTACAAAAAATGCAAGGGAGGCTGCAGAGAAATTTGCTTTAGATTCTGGCAGCAAGCTTGGTAAGATTCGCAACGCTTCACAAGGACAGTTTACTATCTCTGATCGCGATGCGAATACTCCTTTCATTAAAAACGTGCGTGTGGTAACTACTGTAAATTACTATCTAAAAAACTAGTTATAAAGAAAAGCGTTTACCTTCGGCAATAAACTTATTGTATTTGTGCTTATTAAATATGAAGTAATACGCTCCTCGCTTAGAACTAAATTTATCTTTTTCCTCTAATTTATCGAGAATCTCCATGGTAGTAATCTTTTTACGAAAGTTTCGTTTATCCAAAGGCATTTGATAAATTGCTTCATATAAATCCTGAAGCGCAGGTAAGGTAAATTTGTTATTAAAGAAATGAAAAGCTACAGGTTGAGTTGAAACTTTATACTGTAATAGCATTAGAGCATCTTTAACCATTTTATTGTGATCAAATACAAGTTTTGGAAGCTCTTTTAAGTTTATCCACCTTGCATCGAATTTTTTTGCAGGTGAAGTATTGAATTGTTCGGTTTTTACAAGAGCGTAAAAGGCTACCGACACTACCCTGCCGCCTGAATCACGATTTACATCGCCGTATGCAGCAACCTGCTCCATATATATATCTTTCTGTTCTGTATAACGATAAAGAACTTTTTCTGCTGCTTCAGTCAAGCTTTCACCCTCTTCCATAAATCCTCCCATAAGCGACCACTCATTTTTCATTGGCTCTACGGGACGACGGGTTAATAATACATGTAATTCTTTGTTGTGAAAACCAAAGATTATGCAATCTACTGAGATTAAAAATTGATCGGTATTTTGGTAATATTTGGGAGACATAGTAATGCGTAAATAAGGTAATAGAATTTTAAGATGAATAAAAAAGCCGGATGCCGTTTTTACCGATTGGCTATATCGGCATCCAACTTGCTAGATTTATTTGATTAGAGCTTTCTTGCTCCATCACTTATAACCACGTCATATATTTTTGGTTCGTGGCCATACTTTTCATTAAACTGCTGTTTAGCATCTTTGATAAATGAGTCGTACAGCTCATCTTTAACAAGGTTTATGGTGCAGCCACCAAAGCCGCCACCCATAACTCGTGAACCGGTAACTCCGTGTTCGCGGGCAACTTCATTAAGGAAGTCTAACTCCTCACAACTTACTTCATACAGTTTACTCATTCCGTGATGAGTTTCAAACATCTTCTGACCTACTGTTTCGTAGTCACCGCGTTCTAATGCATCACTAACGTCTCTTACGCGTTGAGTTTCTTCAATCACATATTGAGCTCTCATATAATCTTCTTCTGAAATTTCATCCTTAACTTCGTTGAGCATTTCAATAGATGCATCGCGAAGAAATTTAACCTCAGAATGACGTTTTGCAATTGTTGCAGCAGCATTTTCGCACGACTCTCGACGTTTGTTGTAAGCCGAAGAAGCTAGTTCATGCTTTACGAGTGTATCAACCAGCACAAGTTTGTATCCTTCCGGATCGAAAGGGAAATAAGCATACTCCATCGTTTTTGTATCTAAACGAATTAGATGACCCTTCTTTCCGAAGATAGATGCAAACTGGTCCATAATACCACACTTTACACCAACATAGTTGTGCTCTGTGCTTTGACCAATGCGTGCCAACTCAAACTTGTCGATGCCAAGATTGAGCATATCATTTAAAGCAAATGCATAAGTGCTCTCAAGTGCAGCCGATGATGACATTCCTGCACCTAAAGGAACATCTCCACTAAAAACAGTGTCGAATGCTTTAATTGTTCCTCCTCTTTTAATTATTTCGCGGCAAACACCAAAAATGTATTTTGCCCAACCCTCGCTAGGAATATCTTCCTCGTTGAGTCCAAACTCTGAGCTTTCGTTTAAATCTGCTGCAAATGCCCTTACTTTTTCTGTACCGTTAAAGCGAATTGCGGCAGTCATGCCTTTGTCTACTGCTCCTGGAAAGACAAAGCTTCCATTATAGTCGGTGTGTTCACCAATCAGGTTTACACGCCCGGGGGACGTGTAAACTTCTGGTGTTTCGTTACCATATTTCTCTTGAAATATTTTAATTACTGTTTCTTTTGTCATATTTATAATTCACAAAGAGTGATTTATATTTTTAAAATTTATTTATCGGTTGGAAGACTCCCTGTAGCTAGTTCTACGGGTATTTCATCATCTGAAGTGATAATATCTTTGTTTACATTTTTTGAACCTGAAATTGCATAGAACAATAGATAAACCAGTCCGGCAATTACTAGCCAGTAGCTATTCATGAAACCGGCATAATCTGCTATCAGTCCCTGCAGATATGGAAGAATACCTCCACCACAAACCATCACCATGAATATACCAGAAGCCATTTCTGTATATTTACCAAGTCCTTCAACAGCAAGGTTAAAGATGCTACCCCACATAATTGATGTACAAAGTCCGCCCAACACTAAGAAGAACACTTTGATAGGAACAACTCCTCCAAAAAGAGTTATTGAAATAGTAGCTGGTAAGAAGATAGCTAATAAAATTAATAAAATACCTAACAATGATGTTGATGTAAGCATTGCTTTACTTGATACTTTAGCACCAATTGATCCACCAATTAAACGACCTGCAAGCATCAATAACCAGTATAAACCAACAATAGATCCTGCAATACCGCCACCCATAGCTAATCCGCCGCCAGCAGAGTCAGTAGTCATATACAGGTTAGCAATATTTGGTATACCAACTTCAACTCCTACATATATAAATATAGCAACTATACCTAAAATGAAGTGACGGAAAGATAGTGCACTATGTTTGTCTTTTACTTTTTCTTTTTTAGCCTGGTTGCGTGTAATACTTAGACGTGGTTCTGGAATTTTAACTACCAAAAGAACGATAAATGCAAAAGCAAAGATTCCCATTGCAAGGAAAAGTGCAGGGTTTGCATTTCCGATATTTGCCTGAGCTACATTACCCATAAGGTAACCAACTAGAACTGGAACTATTGTTGCACCAATTGAGTTGATGGCACCACCAAACTGTATAAGCTGGTTTCCTTTGTTACCTCCACCACCTAATGTGTTTAACATCGGATTTACAACTGTATTCAAAATACACATAGAAAATCCTGAGATAAAAGCACCTGCCAGGTATACACCAAAACTTGCAACTGTTCCGGAAAGGTATGTGATAGTTACACCTATAAATCCAACAATTACAGCAGTTAGTGCAGTAAACTTATAACCTTTTCTTTCAAGAAGAATACCTGCAGGTATACCCATAAATGCATAAGCAATGAAGTTAGCCAGGTTACCTAACTGCGACATAGCGTTACTTGCACCGAATTGGTTTTTAACTATTACTCCCATCGGGTTTTGAAGCCCGGTAACAAATGATACCATGAAAAACAATAAAAACATTACCGCTATAGGTAACGCATAGTTTTTCTTTTGAGTTGTTGCGTTCATACTTTTAATTAATTAATGTTTTAATTCTTATAATTGATTACTATTAAATGCTCTTACTTTCTTTGGTTTTTGTATAACTAGATAACGGAAAACTTGAAGCTTGTTTTTGATTCAAACTTTTCTTCAGGTTTTAATACCACAGATGGGTAATCTGGCTTGTTTATACTATCTGGATAATGCTGGGTTTCGAAACAGACTGCTGATCTTTCAGGATATCGGTTTCCTTTTTTTGCAGTAAAATTACCAGTCATCCAATTACCGGTATACAATTGCATTCCCGGCTCTGTTGTGAATATATCCATTTTGATTCCTGTTTTAGGAGAAAAACAGGACGCTGCATTAGAAAACTCGTTCTCACTGCTCTTATTCAATATATAAGTATGATCATACCCTTTACCGAACCCAAGCTGCTCAAAATCGTCATTAATTCTTTCACCTATAGTAGTAGGTGTAGTAAAATCCATAGGTGTATCCTTTACCGGTTCGGCTTCTCCGTAAGGTATTGCTGTAGAATCGGTAGGTAAATAACGATTAGCGTTTATTGTTAAAAGATGATCTCCTATGTAAGGATTTCCCTCTCCGGAAAGATTAAAATAGGAGTGATTTGTTAAGTTCAGAATAGTAGTTTTATCTGTAGTGGCACGATATTCTATATCTAGAGAATTATCTTCAGTAAGTGTGTATGTAACCCAAACAGACAGATTGCCGGGAAATCCTTCTTCTCCGTCTTTAGAAAGGTAAAACAACTCAATGCTGTTGCTTGATATTTTTGATATATCCCATACAACCGCATTAAATCCTTTTATACCTCCGTGAAGGGAGTTTGGACCATTATTTACTGCTAATTTATACTCTAATCCATCTAAAATAAAACGACCGTTAGCAATTCTATTTGCTGTACGGCCGCAAAGAGCGCCAAAATATGGCTCTTCTGAAGTAATATACTCATCTATAGATGGGTGACCCAAAACAATATCTCTGAAAACTCCCTCTTTGTCGGGCACCATCAGTGATACAATTCTAGCTCCGTAATTTGTTACTGTTATTTCGCTTCCAACTTTATTAGTTAGAATGTATAATCCGGTTTGCTTGCCTTCTACAATTTTTTCAAAAGCTTCAACAAGCAAGCCGGACTTGCTATACATATTGCTCATGTTATTTTCTTGGTTTTTTGAAATTAAGATAAGGATGAAGATTGATCTCTTATTAAATTGGTGTAAAATTAACACAGAATTTAGCGTCTGCCTAGGAAAATTATGTGTTATAAAACATAAGTTTCACTTTTTAACATTACACAATTAAATCTATTAAGTCAACCTTCCTGCTTACCAGCACCTTATCAATTTTGTTTCCGTCTATATCCACAATTTCGAATGTTAGATTGTTATAATCAAATTTATCTCCAATACTAGGAATTTTGTTAATGCAGGCAAAAACAAAACCAGCTACTGTAGAATAATCAATTTTATCAAAATCAACCACAAACTCTTCATCAAATTGTGTCAAAATCTCTATCGGAGCTTCTCCACTAACTAAGGCTGAATTATCTTCACGAATATATATTAGTGGTTCTGTTGATTCAATATCTGTTTCTTCAGGCACATTACCAACCAGATTTTCAAAAATATCATGTATAGTAATTATTCCATCTAAACTTCCATATTCATCAACAACAACCGCTACAAACTTATAATTGTTTTTAAAATTCTCCAGCACTTTTTGTGCGCGAACTGTATTCGGTACGATAATTGGCTCTGAGATTAGCTCCTCAATTGCAAACTCCTCATTATTATTTAAACGTATAAGAAAATCTCTCATAGAAATTATTCCCACAAAATCATCTATCCTTTTTCTGCAAGCAAGAATTTTACTATGCTTGGTTTTAAGTAAATCGGAAATTATCTCTTCTCTGCTTTTACTTATATTCACCCACTCCACATCGGTGCGGTGGGTCATAAGATGCTTTGCGCGTTTATCTGAAAAATAAAATACTTGCTCGTGTATGATATTTTCTTCAACATCAATTACTCCTTCGTGAGATGCTGTTTTTAGCATAGCTCTGAGTTCCATCTCAGAAACTACATCATCTTTAGGCTTTAAACCAATTAGTTTATTTATAAATCCTGTAGAAAATGACAATAGTTTAACAAATGGATAAAATATGATGCTTACAATGTGAATTGTAGGAGCAGCTTTAATTGCCATCTTCTCAGCACTATTTAATGCTATGGTTTTAGGCACAAGCTCGCCAATTACAATTGATACATATGTAATTAGAAATACCACAATAATCATAGATATTGCATCTGCAAAAGGAGCTGTAAAGGCAAACTTCTGGAAGAATGATATGAATACACCAGCAAAAGCTTGTCCTCCATATGCACCATTTATAATACCAATAAGCGTTATGCCAACCTGAACAGAAGAAAGGAAATTATCTGGATCGGCCTGTAGTAACAGAGCCTTCTTTGCACCTTTTTTACCATTCTTACTCTCGGCTTCCAGTTTGCTTTTCTTTGCTGATACTATAGCAATCTCAGATAGTGCGAAAAAGCCATTTAGTAATATCAGCAGTAGAACGATGAAAATATCTAGCCACATATTCTATATAATGAGTATGTTCTATTTGAATGTTACCACAATGGCGTTGGATATACACCCTCTTCGGTAAGCTCTTTAAGCTTTGCTACCACTGTAGGTCTATCTTCGGCATAAGTAACACCAAACCATTTAGATGGTGTGTCAAGTACTTTTACAGATACTTTATTGCTTACTATCAGATCGTTCACCAACAAAGGTATAAAGAACTCAGCCTTAAGATTATCTCTGTTTTCACTTAAGAATTTAACAAAGTAATCATCTGAGTATTTGAAATAGTCGGGTGTAAAACCCCACATATTCATAGAAACAGGTGTATTGTCTTCTATTGATACCCAATTTCCATTATCATCCTGATAACTTACTTTACCATCGATACGTTTTACTTGTGTACGTTCAACTACTCCAGTAAGATTATCGCTACTATCGGTTTCGCAAACACCACGAGCAACTGTACCACTTTCAGAAAGTGTGTTTCCTACTCTGTAGCCAACCATACAGTATTTATTTTCACTCTTATTTAATGAGGTAAGGTAATCGGCCAACACCTTAAAACTTTCACGACCGTAGAAGTCGTCGGCATTGATTACTGCAAAAGGCTCATTTATAACATTTTTACCCATCATTACAGCATGGTTGGTTCCCCATGGCTTAACTCTCTCAGGGTTGGGTGTAAAGCCTTCAGGAAGTTGATCTGGTTCCTGGAATACTAATTCAACAGGAATCTTCTTTTCATACTTCTTTACAATTTTTTCCCTAAAATCCTCTTCAAAATCTTTTCGGATTACAAAAACCAGTTTACCAAAACCGGCATTTACTGCATCGTAAATAGAGTAGTCCATAATGGTTTCCTCACTGGGGCCTACTCCATCTAATTGTTTAAGACCACCATAGCGGCTACCCATTCCTGCAGCTAACACAAATAATGTAGGTTTCATTTATTAATATTTTATTACTTATAACTAATGCAAATGTAATCTTTTTATATAGATTCAAGAAATGAATCATATAAAGAATTGTATTGCCCAGTAATCAAGCTGTTATGTTAATTTTTTATTGTTTTAGAAATATTAAAAACAATTCATCTTTATAAGTGTTAAGTAATGAGAGTAAATATTTTGAATTCATAAATCTTTTAATTTCATAAAAACAACAAGTCATGGAAAATGAAGTAATAAAAAACACACAAGACAAGACAATCGCAATAGTTTCTTACCTGACAGTGATTGGTTTAATAGTTGCATTTGTATTAAACAACGAGAAAAAAGATCCATTTGCCAGTTATCACATCAGACAATCGCTTGGATTAGTTTTGACAAGCATCGCATTAAGCTTAATTAACGTTATACCGGTATTAGGATGGATAGTTAGTTTAATAGGTGCATTTGTACTACTTTATATGTGGATAATGGGACTCTTAAATGCAGTTAACGGCAAAGAGAAGCCCGTTCCGATTTTAGGCGAAAAATATTTAGAATGGCTTAAATCCATTTAATATTATACATGCAAATTTTCCTCACAGTAAATTATATTAAAAATGAAAGTTATTAAAATTCTACTACTTTGCTCTTTCATTTTTGTTTTCTCTTCAACTGCAGAAGCTCAGTTTCTGAATAAACTTAAGAAAAAAGTTGTAGAGAGAACTGAAGATGTTATAATAAACAAAGCAGCCGATAAGGCGGCAGAGCGCACTTCTGAGGCAATGGAAAAGATTCTTAATCCGAATCTGGATGGTCTTTTTAACATTGGTGGCGGCAAGATGGTTGACCTGAATGAGCTTCCTGCTGAATATAAATTTGATTATTTATATAAGGTTAAAATGTCTACAGGCGAAGGTGAGCTTGAGATGGACTATTTCTTTAATAAAAACGAATCATATTTTGGTGCTCGCACGCAGCTATCGCCCGATATGCTAATGGTATTTGATGTAGATAAGAATGTTTTTGTAATTAAATCGGGAGAGAGTGTTATTGCAAGAGAGATTGACATGGATAGTAGTTCTACTTCAAACGAAGAAGCGGATATTTATAAAGATTACACCTTTAAAGAATTACCAAGTAAGGAGTTTCTTGGAATAAAATGTCCAGGTTATGAAATGGAAAATGATGAAAATAAATTCATAGCATATATTGCACCTGATATTGGAGTAGGCTTTGGCAGTGCCAATGGAAGTAAAATTGTGAATATGCCTAAAGAGATGCAAGAGTTTAGCAGAAGGTATGAAAAGGGACTGATGATGTATATGGAGATGGAGAATAAACTGGAAGCAAAAAAGAAAGATAAAGTTCTAACAACAATGGAATGTGTTGCTTTTGAAGAGTCGGACTTCTCAATAAAAATAAGATAAAATAGTTGAGTTTAAGTATTTATACTATACTGTTTATTATTTAAAGGATTTCCAAAGATTATCGTTTGGTACCGGCGCAGTTATATCTATACTTATTTTTGATACTGGATGAATAAAGGAGATTGATCTTGCATGCAGGCAAATACTTCCATCCTGATTTGACCTGTTGAATCCATACTTAAGATCTCCTTTAATAGGACAGCCAATTTTTGCTAATTGCGCTCTGATCTGGTGATGTCTACCCGTTTCAAGATCAACTTCAAGTAAATAATAATTATCAGAAGTACCTATAACTTTATAGTGCAATACTGCTTTTTTTGTTCCTGCTTTTTCATTTTCATAAGCAGTAGATTTATTATTTTTCTCATTTTTTATGAGCCAGTGTACTAGTGTGTCTTCTAGCTTAGGAGGTCTGTTTTTTACTATTGCCCAATAACTCTTACCCACTTTGTCATTTCTGAACATCTCATTAAGCCTGGATAAAGCCTTACTGGTTTTAGCAAAAACCACAACTCCTGTAGTAGGTCGGTCAAGTCGGTGAGTTACACCACAAAAAACGTTGCCGGGTTTGTTATATTTCTCCT
>CAYZHS010000061.1:0-9632 GCA_964478295.1 uncultured Proteiniphilum sp.
ATTTACTCCTTTTTCCTTCTCTTTCTCTAGAATCAGTCTCATTATTTCTAATCTTTGATGATTTTCTTCTGCAACATTATCATATTCACCCCTATCTATTACCATATTGTATAGCTGCTCTTTAGGGTTGTTGCCCAGTTCGGTGTTAGTATATGCGTTGTAAGGTCTGCCTTTATTAGGTTCAATATACTTCCATTCTCTGGTCAGTACTGTTAATGAACTTGCCGAACCAATTACATAATCTCTTCCATTAAGCTCTATGCCAAGCCATGCGTTTAGCTGATTCTGACTATCCTCCGGAATCTCAGGAGAACGTTCTACTCCGGCAAGCGCAGCCATTGTAGCTGTCATATCAATCTGAGAAACTAATGCAGGAGATACTTTCGGATCTACCCTCTCTGGCCAGTGAACTATAAAGGGCACTCTTGTACCAGCTTCAAAAGTGCTATACTTGCCACCTCTAAAGGGTCCCCATGGCTTATGATCTTTAAGTTGCTCCACAGCACCATCCTTATATCCATCATCAACAACAGGTCCATTATCACTAGAAATAATAATAATTGTATTCTCAAAAACACCTGCCTCTTTAAGAGCTTTTACAATTTCACCTACCGACCAGTCGAACTGCACAATTGCATCTCCGCGATGCCCCATATCGGTTGCACCTCTAAATCTCTCATGCGGATAACGTGGCACATGCACATCGTTTGTGCCAAAATAGAGAAAGAACGGTTTATCGCTGTTCTTTTCTATAAAACGTATTGCATGAACAGTTATGCTGTCGGCAATATTTTCATCTTCCCAAAGTGCCGATTTACCACCCTTCATGTAGCCAATACGCGAAATACCATTCACAATACTCTGGTCGTGTCCGTGACTTGGGTGAAGCTTTGTCAGCAGCTCAGGGTTATCTTTACCTGTTGGTTCTCCTTCAAAATTCTCTTTATAACTTACCTGAATCGGATCGTTGGGATCCAGATCAACCACCCTCTGATTTTCCATGAAAACGCACGGAACCCTGTCGGCCGTTGCTGCCATTATATAAGAGTAGTCGAATCCTATCTCCTTTGGACCGGGTGAAACACGATTGTTCCAATCCTGATCTCCCTGCTCACTTCCCAATCCCAAGTGCCATTTACCAACTGCCCCAGTTGTGTAACCTGCCTCTTGAAGTACTTTAGGAAGCGTGGTTCTGTCAGGATTTATTATTAATCCTGCATCCCCTGCAGCCACACCAGTGCCCTTTCTTCTCCATGGATATTCACCGGTAAAAAGTCCGTATCGCGACGGAGTACTAGTTGCTGCAGCCGAGTGTGCATTTGTAAACCTAACACCATTTACAGCAAGTGAATCTGTATTTGGAGTCTCTACTCTATGTGCACCATAACATGATAAATCGCCATAACCTATATCATCTGCATAAATAAGAACGATATTTGGTTTAGAAGTTTGTGCAGAAGCAGCACCCATAATGAGTGGGGCCGATAAAAGTGATAACATCTTTTTCATTGTAACATTTATATTTAAAAAAGAGGCCAGTCGGGGTCTTCCCTTCTCGCATCTTTCATAATGGTTCTTAGTTCTTCAGCTTTTTCTGGATACTGATCTATGATATTGTGGTTTTCAGAGGGATCTGATGCAATATTATAAAGTTCATATTTGCCTCCATTTCTAATGTCGAGATGCAATAATTTCCACTCCTCTTTTATAACAGCTTGCCTTCCACCCATCTCTTGAAATTCGAAATAAAAATAGTCTCTTTCGAGCTGCTCTCCTTCTCCAAGTAGTGTTGGTAAAATACTTACACCATCACTCTCTCCTTTTAATTCAGCTTGAAGTATTTCTGCAAATGTGGGCAGATAGTCCCAGAAAGCAAAAGGGAAATTACTCTCTTTACCTTCGTCTATCTTTCCTTGCCACGAAATTATAGTAGGCACTCGGATACCTCCCTCATACAAATCCCGTTTATATCCCCTATAAATACTATTACTGTTGAAAAAGTCGGGGTCGCCACCACCTTCTCTGTGTGGACCGTTATCGCTTGTGAATATAATTAGAGTATTATCAATTAAACCCTGCTCCTTTAATTTATCTAGTATCTGTGCAACATATATGTCAATTCTTTTAACCATGGCAGCATGTGTTGCTCTAGGGTAGTCTTGAGACATGTAGCCGCCTTTGCGGAAACCTTCACCAGAGTCGGTTCCTTTGTAAGGGTTTTCGGGGAATTTACCTCTAAGGTTTATAATAATGCTATCTTCGGGTACTACAAGCTCGGCATGTGGCAGCACCATTGGAACAAACAGAAAAAAAGGCTTATCTTTTTGCTCCTCAATAAACTGCAATGTTTTTTCTTGTATCAGTGCTTGTGAGTATACTTCAAAACCTCCGTTGTCATTTTCAGGAAACTCTATTTTTGAATTGTTGTGCCAAAGGTGACTTGGGTAATAGTTGTGAGCCAGTCTTTGACAGTTATAGCCAAAAAATTCATCGATGTTTTGGTTAACAGGATCTCCGGATGAGCCTGGATAGCCCAAACCCCACTTTCCAAATGCGCCTGTAGTATATCCTGCGTCTTTAAAGAGGGTAAAAATTGTGTAAATATTGGGAGGAAGAGGTTTTTGCCCTTCTGGTTGAACCTCCATGTTTCCCCTAATTGGTGTATGCCCTGTGTGCAGTCCTGTTAATAAACTTGCACGAGATGGAGCGCTGACAGTTGTGCCTGAATAACTTCTTGTGAATCTTATACCGTGCAATGCCAGCTGGTCGATATTAGGTGTACTAAACTTTTCCTGCCCGAAGGAACTTAAGTCGCCATACCCAAGATCATCAGTTACAATGAACACTACGTTGGGTTTTTCTTGTGAACTTAAAGATGTTACTGCGGCACCAACTAGTGCGCATGTAAGTAATTTTTTCATTGGATTATTTATTAAAAATTTGCAGTTAAATCTACCGATTTAGAGCAATATGTTTAAATAGTTGAGCAAAGATAATTTTTTTTATTTAATGTGCCTTATCTGGTTGGTCTGGGCTATAGATTAGTAACTTAAAACAGACATCTTTTGTGGAGAAAATACTCAAAAAACAAATAGGCTCGTAAACTACTTCTACATTCTTTTTTAGATTGTTACTTTTGAAATGGATTAATTAAAATGAAAAAAAATACGCGCATTGATTTTATTAATCTTAACCAAAACTTTAACTATGTTTTTATTTTTTCGTAGCGATTACGAGAGCTTAAAAGCATAGTTTTTTTATTTACTACCTTTCCGAAATAATTGACCAACAATTGATGCAGATTTACTTTTTATAATATTACATTTGCCTAATCTGATTTACTAATAAACTTATAAGTATGGGATACGAGATTGAGAGAAAATTTCTTGTAAAAGGAGATTACAAGTCAAAGTCATATAAACATTACCCAATAAAACAGGGTTATCTTTCACTTTCGGGTGTAAGTGTTGTTCGTGTTCGTGTGAAAGGAGAAAAGGCCTATATAACAGTAAAGAGCTCAGTAGTTACAGGAACTATAAAACGAAATGAATGGGAGTATGAGATACCTATTGAAGATGCTGAAGAGATGCTTAAACTGTGTAATGAAGGAATGATTGATAAAACGCGTTACTTGGTTAAGGCAGGTAACCACGTTTTTGAGGTGGATGAGTTTTATGGTGATAATGAAGGATTGTTAATTGCAGAGGTTGAGCTAGATAGTGAGGATGAGCAGTTTGAAAAGCCTGAATGGTTAGGAGAGGAAGTTACTGGTAATGTTAGATACTATAACTCATTCCTCTCCATACATCCTTATAATAAATGGAATAGCTTAAACGATTAATTTGTACTATTCAACAATTGTTACCCAACCATATTTGTCAGGTTCATCGCCATATTGTATGGCACGCAGTTGATTATATAGTTTTAGGCTCACTGGACCTGGCTCACCATCTTTACTGATGAGGTACGACTTGTTTTCACTTATGTCGTCTATTCTGAGAATAGGACTGATTACTGCTGCTGTTCCGCATGCACCTGCCTCCTCAAATGTTTCAAGTTCTTCCTCCAGAACCGGACGTCTTTCAACTTTCAGGCCCATCTCTTCTGCTAGCTGCATTAAACTTTTATTAGTAATTGATGGAAGTATAGAACTAGATTTGGGTGTAATGTAGGTATTGTCTTTTATCGCAAAGAAGTTTGCCGGACCACACTCGTCGATATATTTTTTCTCCTTTGCATCGAGATAAAGAACTGCCGAATAACCCAATTCATGTGCCTTTTCACCGGCAGCAAGACTTGCAGCATAGTTGCCTCCAACCTTGAAGGTTCCTGTTCCAAGTGGTGCAGCACGGTCGTATTCCCGAAGAATTACCATTGGTGTTGGTTTAAATCCTTCTTTGAAGTAGGGACCAACGGGAGTTACAAAAATAATAAATGTATACTCAGATGCGGGCTTCACTCCTACCTGAGCACTTGTGCCAATCATAAGAGGGCGAATGTATAACGAAGCACCACTTTCGTAAGGTGGTACAAAATGTTCGTTTTTCTTAACAGCTAGGAGAACCATCTCTTCAAAAAGTTCAACCGGCAGTTCTGCCATCTTAATGCCACGACATGATGATTGCAGGCGTAATGCATTCTCTCGCATTCTGAAAATGCGAACCTTTCCATCTTTTCCTCTGAAAGCTTTTAAACCCTCAAAAACTTCTTGGCCATAATGTAATGAGGTGGCTGCCATATGAAGATTAATATACTCAGAAGTTTCAGCTTCCGGATTACTCCATTTACCATCTTGATAGTGACTCCTTATGTTGTAGTCTGTTTTAATGTAGCCGAATGATAGTTTCGACCAATCTACTGCGCTCATCTTACAATTTTTTATAGTATTTGAATTAAATATCTCCTTTACAAAAGTAAGAATATATTTCCTAAAATCACTTTTTTAACAATATAAATAAGTAATTTCGTACTTCTGAAATGATTGATCATATTACTATCGGACGTATACAGGATACCGCACAAATTGTGGATGTGGTGTCTGACTTTGTTACACTTCGCAGAAGAGGTGTTAATATGGTGGGTCTATGTCCGTTTCACGACGATAGAACCCCCTCTTTTTATGTTTCTCCCGCTAAGAATATCTGTAAATGTTTTGCTTGTGGTGAGGGTGGGTCGCCTATTCACTTTGTAATGAAGCATGAGCAGATGTCGTATTACGAAGCTCTTAAGTATCTTGCCCGTAAATACAACATCGAGATTGTAGAGAAAGAACTTACAAATGAAGAAAAGCAACAACAGAGCGACAGGGAGAGCATGTTTATTCTTAACGAGTATGCATGCAATTACTTTGTTAAAACATTACACTCTCATACCGAAGGGATATCGGTTGGTCTTACCTATTTTAAAGAGAGGGGTATTAGGGAGGATATAATTAAAAAGTTTCAACTTGGCTATAGTCTCGAAGAACGTAGTGCTTTTACCACTGAGGCTCAAAAGGCCGGTTATAATAGAGATTATCTATTGAAAACCGGTCTGTCACTTGGAGGGGAGCAGAACCGGCCATTAGTTGACCGTTTCAGGGGTCGTGTTATATTTCCTGTGCATAGCATTTCGGGTAAAGTAGTGGCATTTGGAGGAAGGATACTCAAAAAGGTTGAGAATGTAGGCAAGTATGTTAATTCTCCGGAGAGTGATATATACTCTAAGAGTAAAGAACTATATGGTATTTACTTTGCCAAGAGTGCAATGGTGAAGCAGGATAAGTGTTTTCTTGTAGAGGGGTATACTGATGTTCTCTCTATGCATCAGGCCGGTATTGAGAATGTTGTGGCATCATCCGGAACTGCTCTCACGCACGGGCAGATTCGTATGATTCATAGGTTTACAGAAAATATTACTGTACTGTATGATGGCGATACAGCGGGCATAAATGCTGCATTGAGAGGTATAGATCTTTTGCTGGAGGATGGGATGAACGTAAAAGTAGTGCTTCTTCCTGAGGGAGAGGATCCAGATTCATTTGCCAGAAAGCAAAATGCTGAGAGCTTCCATAGATATATTTCGGATAATGAAACCGATTTTATTCGTTTTAAAACCGATTTACTGATTGATGAGGTAGGCGACGATCCTATAAAGAGGTCGGGTATGATTACAAATATTGTAAATAGTATTGCAATTATTCCCGATGCAATTACACGCTCAATATACATACAGGAATGCTCACAGTCGCTGAATATGCCTGAAAGGATACTTATTGCTGAGATTAACAAAATAAGACAACGCGACTGGGATAAAAAGAAGGAGCAAAAAGACAGGGAGGAGAGTAAGGTCTCTTTTGGGAGTACTGTAATGCCTAAAACAGGTAAGGAAAACAACGCAGACTTAAAAATTGATGTTAAAGTAGCTGCAACTCCTTTTGATAGATTTGAACGTGAAATATTAAGATATGTAGTAAGGTATGGCAACTTCCCTATTTATCAGAAGTTTGAAACCCGTAAACGTAAAGAGGGTAAAAATGTGATTGAGGAGGAGGTGTTGATAGAAGAGGGACCTGGAGTAACAGAGTTTGTGCAATTTGATCTTGAACGTGATAACATCACTTTTATGAATGAACTTTATAAGTTGATGTTTGATAAAGCTGTTGAACATATAGGAGATAAGAATTTCAACTCTGCTCAATATTTTATTAATTTTCCCAACTCAAAGGTTAGTAAACTTGCTTCTGATATGCTTAGTGATAGGTATCAATTAAGTAATATACACTCAAAGATTTTGGGAGAAGAAGTAGGTGACAAAAGTTCGCGCCTGCTGGAGCAAAACCATTTGAGCAACTTTGTGCCTCGTGCAACTACGGAGTTGAAGAATGCTTACGTTCAGCAAAAAATAGAGGAAGTTAAAAAAGAGATAAAAATAAGTGATCATGATAAGTATCCAGAGCTCATTACTCAATTGAAACAGCTTCAGGATATAAAAAGAGTACTTGCAAAAGAACTTGGTGAAAGAATAGTACTAAAATATTAAACTATGTATTTAGAAACACATGATGTAGTAAAGCAGTATGCTAACCATTTGGCATTAAATCGGGTAAGTATAGAGGTGCCTCGTGGAACAGTTTTTGGACTGCTAGGTCCAAATGGCGCTGGTAAAACCACTCTGATTCGAATAATTACTCGTATAACTGCTCCTGACAGTGGCGAGGTTATGATTGATGGCAGACCTTACAGAAACGAAGATATTTACAATATTGGCTACTTGCCTGAAGAACGCGGACTTTACAGGAAAATGAAAGTAGGAGAGCAGGCTATGTATTTGGCACAGTTGCGAGGCATGTCTAAAAAAGAAGCCCATCATCATTTGATGATTTGGTTTAAGAGATTTAATATAATGGATTGGTATAACCGTAAAGTTGAGGAACTCTCTAAAGGTATGCAACAAAAAGTGCAGTTTATTTCAACAGTTATTCATAATCCCGACTTATTAATATTTGATGAACCTTTTAGTGGCTTCGACCCTGTTAACACAGAAATTGTTAAGAATGAGATGTTGCGGTTAAAGGATGAAGGTAAGACCATTATTCTTTCCACGCATAATATGGGTTCAGTTGAAGAGTTGTGCGATAATATTGCATTGATACATAAGTCGCAAGTTGTATTGAAAGGTAATGTTTATAATATAAGAAAAGATAATAGACCTAATATATTTAGATTCCGAATAATAGGGAACGATTTTAATTTTAATCACCCCTCTTTTGAATTGCTTTCGAAAGAGTTGTATCATGAGTATATCGATCTTAGAATTAAGAAATTAAATGGAATAAGCAACAACGAGTTGGCGCAACTAATATTTGATAAATATGAAGTTGTAAGTTATGACGAGGAGCTGCCTACTATGAATGATGTCTTTATTAACACTGTAACAAAAAAGTAAGATGAATAGATTAAGTTTAGTAATACAGAGAGAGTATCTTACAAGAGTAAGAAAGAAGTCATTTATAATACTTACAATTCTAATGCCATTTTTAATGGTAGCACTTTCTCTTGTACCACTTTGGTTATCAACACTGAATGATGGGAGTGTGAAAAATGTTGCAGTTATTGATAACTCTGGAATCTATGCACCACTTTTGAAATCGACCAGTCAATATCAGTTTCAGGTAATTGGAAGTGCCGATCAGCAAGAAACGGAATCGAGAGTAGGGAAGGACCTTTTTGCAATACTTCAGATTACGGATGATTTAAGTAAAAACCCCAATGCAGTTACTATCACTTCTGAAAAACAGACGCCTCTTGATCTTCAGACTCTTATACAGACAACTCTAAATGATAAAGTAACTGAGCAGAGACTTGACGAACTTACGGCTTCAGGAAGTGTAGATAGCGATGCTATTAGTAAGGTTAGAAACATTATTGAAGATGGTGCGAGTATATCGCTTCGAACATTAAGAATGAGTGATGACGGGAGTGTGAAAGAGTCTTCAACAGAACTTGCTTCAATTATAGGAATGATGTTTACTATTCTTATATACATGTTTATTTTGATGTATGGAAACATGGTTATGCAGGCTGTGCTGGAAGAGAAGAAAAGTCGTGTTGTAGAAGTTATGGTATCATCTGTCAAGCCAGTTAATTTACTTATTGGTAAGATTATTGGTATTGGATTAGTTGGTCTTACTCAGCTTGCTGTGTGGGTTGTGATGACTACAGTACTAATGGCTGGTGTTTCTTTATTTGTCTCATCGCCACAACAAGCTATGGCAATGTCGTCGGATATGGGCAATATTAATTTAGAGGGAATGCTTACTACAGTTATGAGTGTAAACTGGTTTGAGATAATTGTATACTTTGTTCTCTTTTTTATTGGAGGATATGTTATGTATGCTTCAATTTTTGCAATGTTTGCATCAGCTGTTGATAGCGAAGAGGATACTACTCAATTTATGACTCCTGTAACACTTGTAATCTTTTTTGCTTTCTTTGCAGGATTCTACAGTGTGAGTAATCCAGACGGACCTTTAGCATTTTGGACATCCTTAATTCCATTTACATCACCAATTGTAATGATGGTAAGGATTCCTTTTGGTATACCAATTTGGGAAATATTATTATCGTTAGTTCTATTATATGGTACTTTTATTGTTATTTCAATATTTGCAGCAAAAGTATACAGGGTTGGTATATTAATGTACGGAAAAAAACCAAGCTTTAAAGAGATGATGAAATGGGTAACATACAAATAAATAAACTTTATGTTGTATTATTGCATATATATTAGCAAAAAGATGTAGATTTGCATAAAAAGAAGCATTTGTCTATTTAATTGCAGCTTTTATATAATCTTAAAACACTTGCCCTGATTCTATGGAATCACGCAAGTGTTTTTTTAAACGATAATTGATATGAAATTCGAAAAAATGCATGCTGCCGGAAATGATTATATATATGTGAATCTTTTTGAGGAGGTGGTTAACGACCCTGCCTCACTGTCACGCAAAATCAGCAATCGAAATTTTGGAGTTGGTAGTGATGGCCTTGTACTTATAGGGCCTTCAGAAAAAGGCGATTTCTTTATGCAGATGTTCAATGCAGATGGCAGTGAGGGTACCCTGCCGCAGGGCGGAAGCGTTCAGTAAATAT
>CAYZHS010000062.1:0-9616 GCA_964478295.1 uncultured Proteiniphilum sp.
ATTTGTTTGAGCTTTTATAAAAGCTGCACCTATCAGAATTATAAATAATAAGATGTTGCGTTTCATAATTATTCAGCTTGTTTTAATTAGGGGCCCTTTTGTATAGATAGAAAGCTATACCACAAAAAAAGATATTCGGAATCCATGCAGCAATAAATGGACTCATTCCGCCCTTAATGGCAAAAGTTGAGCTTACAGTCATAAATAATATATAAGCCATACTCAGAGCAAGTCCGATTCCAATGTTTAATCCCATTCCACCCTTAACTTTTCTTGCAGAAAGTGATGCCCCGATTATTGTGAGTATAAATGCAGAGAATACCATAGCGATACGAGAGTGATACTCTATCTGAAACGGTTGTATGTTGCCCATTCCACGTTCGCTCTGACTTTTTATATAATTCCTGAGATCGGGTGATGTCATCATTTGCTGATCGGAAGATGCTATGATAAAGTCGTTAGGTACAATTTGCAGTGTTGTGTCGATAGAAGTGCCTGTTGTAATTTTTTCGGTAAGACCATCAAACTCTCTAACCTGATAGTTTCTGATAGTCCAGTTATACGCTGAATCGTATTTTATTGACTGTGCCGTAAGTCTGGAGTTTAGATTGAGACTGTCGAAGTGGTCCATTGAAAAACTGTAACCAGTATTACTGGCTAAGTCGAAATTACCAAAGTAAACAATTGTTCCCGGTCCAACTTTAAATTGAATATCACGATCTCCGGTTTTCTTCTTTCTGGGATCCACAAATGTATGTTCAAACTCAATACGGGTAGCGTTGGCTTCGGGAATGATATATCCGCCAAATACAAATGTGAATAGTGCAATAACAAGTGCCGAAATCATATATGGCTTGAGGATTCTTCTGAAACTAATACCGGTTGATAAGATGGCAATGATCTCGGAGTTGTTGGCCATCTTTGATGTGAAATATATTACAGCAAGAAATACAAAAAGTGGACTGAACAGATTAGTGTAGTAGGGTATAAAATTTAGATAATAATCAAATATAATTCCTTCAAGCGTGGCGTTGTTGGTCATGAACTTATCAATCTTCTCATTGATGTCGAATACAACAGCAATAGAGATTATAAGCACAATCATGAACACATAAGTGCCGAGGAACTTCTTAATGATGTACCAGTCTAACCGTTTAATATATTTATTCATAACCTTCTTGTAACATTTTCAAGAATCTTTGGTTTCCAATCCGAAAAATCTCCTGCAATTATATGCTTTCGGGCCTCATCAATAAGCCATGTATAAAACGCCAGGTTGTGGATAGAGGCAATTTGCAAGCCAAGTATCTCATTGCTGTTTATCAGATGACGTAGATATGCCTTGCTGTAGAGAGTGTCAACAAACGAAGCGCCATCTTCTTCAATTGGTGAAAAATCGTTTTTCCACCGTTCGTTTTTCATATTCATTACCCCCTGTTTGGTGAAGATCTGACCGTTACGGCCATTTCTGGTAGGCATAATACAGTCGAACATATCAACACCTCTTTCAATTGCCTCGAGCATATTCTCGGGTTTGCCAACACCCATAAGATATCTGGGCTTATTTTTAGGCAGTATCTCATTTACCAGCTCAACCATTTCATACATCTTCTCAGTTGGCTCACCAACAGCAAGTCCACCAATAGCATTCCCGTCTGCCTCTTTAGCAGCCACATTTTCTGCTGCCCGTTTACGCAGGTCGGGGTAAACACAACCTTGTACTATAGGGAAAAGCGATTGTGAGTGTCCGTATGGGCACTCTGTTTCGTTGAATCGGGTGAAGCATCTGTCGAGCCACCTTTCTGTAAGTTCGAGCGACCTTTTGGCGTAAGCATAATCAGCATCACCTGGAGTGCATTCATCAAATGCCATCATAATATCTGCTCCAATAATACGCTGTATATCTACCGCTTTCTCGGGAGAAAAGAAGTGCTTGGACCCATCGATATGCGAACGAAACTCAGCCCCTTCTTCGCTTAGTTTCCTGTTTTCTGTAAGCGAGAACACCTGAAAGCCACCACTGTCGGTGAGCATTGGCTTGTTCCAGCTATTAAACTTATGGAGACCACCCGCTCCCTTAATAGTTTCTAGTCCCGGCCTAAGATATAAATGATATGTATTGCCCAAAATAATCTGAGCAGATATATCCTCTTTTAATTCGCTTATATGTACTGCCTTAACGCTTCCAACAGTGCCAACCGGCATAAATACGGGAGTTTCCACAACTCCATGGTCGGTATTAATTATTCCCGCCCTAGCGTTAGACTTTGGATCTGTATGTATTAACTGGAATTTCAAATTGTTATGTTTAACTTCACTTTAAATGGCAAAGATAAAGTTTTTGCCGTTACAAACGGAATAGTAACTATTTAAAAAATGCAATGAATATCTATTCATTAGTATTAAATAGAATTAATCTGTATTTTTGCCATGTTTATACATAAAAATCACATCAATTATAATATTATGGAATTAAAACCAGAATTAATGCAAAGGAAGCCTGAATGGCTTAAAATATCACTTCCGCAAGGCAAGGAGTATTTAAATGTAAGAGATGTTATTGCGAGAAAAAAACTACATACAATATGTGTAAGTGGTAAATGTCCAAACATGTCGGAGTGCTGGGGCAGAGGTACAGCAACTTTTATGATTTTGGGAGATATATGCACCCGTGCTTGTAGATTTTGCAATGTAAAGACTGGTAGTCCACAAGGCATCATCGATTGGGATGAACCTGACAGATTGTCGGAAAGTATTAAAAATATGAATCTCAGGCATGTTGTACTTACCAGTGTCGACAGGGATGATTTGCCTGATGGAGGAGCTGAGTTTTGGGCTACAACTGTTAGGCGAGTAAAAGAGGTAAACCCAAAAGTTACAATTGAAACATTAATCCCAGATTTTAATGGGATAGAAGAGCATATTAATCTTGTTATCGACTCTGGTCCAAATATTGTGTCGCATAATATGGAGACGGTGAGGAGATTAACACCAAAGGTGAGGAGTCGTGCAAAATATGATATAAGCCTTAAGACAATTGAGACTATTGCAAAAAGTGGTAAAGCTAAACCAAAATCGGGTGTCATGCTAGGTCTGGGTGAAACTGAAGAGGAGCTGTTTGAGACTATGGACGACTTAATTAATGTGGGTTGCAGGGTGCTTACAATTGGTCAGTATTTGCAGCCTACCAAAAAACATCTTACTGTTAAGAGGTATGTAACTCCCGAGGAGTTTGAACGATATAAGGAGGTGGGATTAGAAAAAGGTTTCCAGTTTGTAGAGAGTGGTCCGCTTGTGCGTTCTTCATACAGGGCTGAGAGGCATATTTAATTAGCATATATACCCATATAAATAATACAGCGATTTTTTATATAGTATATGAGCAGGGAAGTGGTTTTTAAAGATCTGGGATTGATACGTTACAAGAGGGCTTGGGACTATCAGGAAGAGATTTTTCAAACTTTATTAAAAGAGAAGGCATTAGCGTCGGAGAGGCGTAAAGATGGATTGTCAAGGGATACTGTTTTAGCGAAGCAGTATCTCCTTTTTTGTGAGCATGATAATGTATACACTCTTGGGAAAAGTGGAAATAAGCAGAATTTGCTGATTGCCAGAAATATATGTGAGAGTAGGGGTATCGACCTTCATGAGATAGACAGAGGAGGCGACATTACATACCATGGACCCGGTCAGTTGGTAGTTTATCCAATATTAGATTTAGAGCAATTTAATATTGGTATTAAGAACTACATTTCTATGCTGGAGGATGTTGTTATTGAGACCCTCAATTCATTTGGTATTAATGGAGAAAAAGACGAAAAAGCGATGGGTGTATGGATAGATGCTGATAATAAGATGAAGGCCAGGAAAATTTGTGCTATAGGTGTTAAGGCAAGCAGGTATATTACTATGCATGGTCTTGCACTTAATGTGAACAGCGATTTGTCCTACTTCGATTTTATCAATCCATGTGGATTTACTGATCGTGGTGTAACTTCAATGGAAAAAGAGCTAAATGGAAAAGTGGATTTTAAAGAGGTTTCAGTTGTGATGAAAGATGCGTTCGCAAATATATTTGGAATGGAGTGGATTGAGCCTTAATTATTTTTAACCACTAAACATTATGAAACCAATTTAACATTCTTAAATTTGTATTCCCAGAAACAACCATACAATTTAACAGTTTGCATATGAGTCAAGTTGCCGATATTAAAGAGTTAAATGAGAGAATCGAACAGAAGAGCGCATTTGTTCAGACACTTGTAACAGGAATGAACAAGGTGATAGTTGGACAGAAACATCTAGTTGAATCATTGTTGATTGGATTGCTATCCGATGGACATATTCTGCTTGAAGGTGTTCCGGGTTTAGCAAAAACGCTGGCTATTAAAACATTGGCTCAGCTTGTAGATTCTAAGTATAGTCGCATACAGTTTACGCCAGACCTGTTGCCTGCCGATGTGGTAGGTACAATGATATACAGTCAGCGCAGCGAAGAGTTTGTGGTTAAGCATGGACCAGTGTTTGCTAATTTTCTGCTTGCTGATGAGATAAACCGTGCTCCGGCAAAAGTGCAAAGTGCTCTGCTGGAAGCAATGCAGGAGAGAAACGTTACTATTGGTGAGAAAACCTATAAGCTGCCTGAGCCTTTTCTGGTAATGGCTACTCAAAATCCTATCGAACAAGAGGGTACCTACCCTTTGCCAGAAGCTCAGGTGGACCGTTTTATGCTTAAGGTAATAATATCTTATCCAACAAAAGAGGAGGAGAAGAAAATTATTCATCAGAATATTTTTGAACCTGTAGAAGTTGATAAAGCGGTAATTTCGACACAGGAGATTATAGAGGCGCGCAAGATTGTGCGTGAGGTATATATTGATGAGAAGATAAGCAGGTATATTGTAGATATTGTTTTTGCTACTCGATTTCCCGAACAGTACGGAATGGCAGATCTGAAAGATATGATTGAGTTTGGTGCATCGCCCCGAGCCTCAATTAACCTTGCACTTGCTGCTCGTGCTTTTGCATTCATCAAGCGCAGAGGATATGTAATTCCCGAAGATATAAGAGCTGTATGTCATGATGTGCTTCGTCACCGTATTGGACTAAGCTACGAGGCAGAGGCAAACAATCTTACATCAGAAGAAATAATAAGCGAGATACTTAATAAGGTTGAGGTACCTTAATTGATCTAAGTTCATGGAAACTACTGATCTACTAAAAAAAGTAAGACATATCGAAATAAAGACGAGAGGGCTTTCACGGAATATATTTGCCGGTGAGTATCACTCTGCGTTTAAAGGCAGGGGTATGGCTTTCTCGGAGGTTAGGGAGTATCAATATGGTGATGATATGAGGGATATCGACTGGAATGTAACAGCACGGTATAATAAGCCTTATATTAAGATTTTTGAGGAGGAACGCGAACTTACCGTTATGCTTTTGATAGATGTATCGGAGAGTCTTGGGTTTGGCTCAAAATCTGTATTGAAAAGAGATATGGTTGCTGAGATAGCTGCTACCCTGGCTTTTTCGGCAATTCAAAATAATGACAAGATTGGAGTAATATTCTTTACTGATAAGGTTGAGAAGTTCATTCCCCCAAAAAAAGGGAGAAAGCATATCTTGTTTATAATTCGTGAGATTCTGGGCTTTGAACCTGATAGTAACGGAACCGACCTGAACATGGTTGTAAGATATATGACCAATGCTATTAAAAAGAGATGTACTGCATTCTTGATATCCGACTTTATTGATCAGCAAGATTATAGCAAGGCTTTGCAGATTGCAAACAACAAGCATGATTTGGTGGCAATACAGGTTTTTGATGAACTAAGCACTAATCTGGTTCCGGTTGGCCTTATGAAAGTAAGAGATCCCGAAACGGGTGCAGAAAGATGGATTGACACTTCTTCTAAAAAGGTTAGGAACCAATATAGTTTATGGTGGAAAAGCCTTCAGAATAATAAGAACATTGCATTTAGACAAAGTGGTGTAGATAGTGTTTCTATTTCTACTGAGGGTGATTATGTAAAATCACTTCTTCAATTATTCCAGCAAAGGAGGAAATTTTGAATAAAAAAGATTCACATATAATGTTTATAAAGGGGGCAATATTTATTGCTCTTTGTCTCTTTTCAATAGCTCCTGCAGTGGGACAGCGTGCTTCGGCGCATGCTACGATTCAACCTACAGAAATAATGATTGGGGAGCAAGCTCTTATAGATCTTAAGGTTATAACGCCAAAAGATAAGGTTATCGCTTTTCCTGTATATGAGAAAGAGATAATTCCGGGAATTGAAGTTATTGCTATGCTCCCACCAGATACGGTTATCGAGAATAATGTGATGACGCTCAATTTTAAATATGTTGTTACATCATTTGATTCTACTCTTTATCATATACCTTATTTGCCTGTATCTGATGGTACCGATACGATTTTTTCAAACTCGTTTGGACTAAAAGTAACATCACCCGAACTGTCAGATTCAACTCTTAATTATTTGGGAAAGATAAATAGAGGGGAGACCGATTCTATTGATTTTAAACAACTGCAAATTAATGATATTAAGCCTATAAGAAAAGCCGAGTTTGTATGGACCGACTTTCTTTGGATATTATGGTTGGTGCTTGGTGTGGCACTCTTATTGGCTTTAATTGGATTTATTGTTTATCTGATAGTTAAGAAGAAGAAAAAAGGGTATATTTTTAAGCCTCCTGTAGTTTTACCTGCTCATGTGAGAGCTGTAAATGAGCTTGATAAACTAAAATCTGAAAAGATATGGTTGCAGGGAAGGGAAAAGGAGTTTTATAGCAGACTTACTGATATATTGCGTAGATATATTTATGAGCGGGAAGGAATTAATGCTATGGAAATGACTTCTGGCGAGATTCTTAATAGTGTACGACAAATATCTGAGGTTGATTCTGTTTATGAAAATCTTAAACAAATATTGACTACAGCCGATCTGGTGAAGTTTGCAAAATATAAACCTTATGCTGATGAGAATGATTTAAGTATGGTTAATGCATATTTCTTTGTGAATCAGACAAAGGAGCCAGATCCGATACCTACAAATAAGGAGTTGAATAAAGAGAATTAAAAGCTAATAATAATGATATTTCTAAACCCTGAATATCTTTATCTGTTGTTACTAATTATACCACTAATTGCTTGGTATATTATTAGATTGTCGAAGACGCAAGCATCTTTTAAGCTTGCATCTATTAATGCATTTAAAGATATGAAACCCGGCTTGAGGGTGTATATGCGTCATTTGCCATTTGTGCTGAGGGTTTTCTCTATAGCATTAATAATTGTAGTGATTGCACGTCCCCAATCTGTTAATAGCTGGGAGGAGACAGAAACTCAGGGAATAGATATTGTTTTGGCTCTCGATGTTTCAGGTTCTATGCTTTCGCAAGACCTTCAGCCCGATCGTCTACAAGCAGCCAAGAAAGTAGCATCAGAATTTGTAACGGATAGAAAGAACGACAATATAGGTTTAGTGGTTTTTGCAGGAGAAAGTTTTACTCAGTGTCCGTTGACAACCGACCATAAGGTGTTGTTGAACTTGCTTAATGAAATAGAGTTTGGTATAATAGAGGATGGCACTGCAATAGGTTTGGGTTTAGCCACTTCTGTAAATAGACTGAAAGATAGTGATTCAGACTCCAGAGTTGTTATTCTATTAACAGATGGAACAAATAATAGTGGTCAGATTGCACCACTTACTGCAGCTGATTTGGCTCGGTCGTATGGTATTCGTGTATATACAGTAGGTGTTGGTACTACAGGTATGGCTCCAACACCGGTTCAGACTCCATTTGGTATAAGAATGCAGAATATGCCGGTTGATATAGATGAGAAAACGCTTACGGAAATTGCTGTAATGACCGGTGGACAATATTTTAGAGCGCAAGATACGGAAGGTTTACGCCAAGTGTATGATGAGATTGATGAAATGGAGAAGTATCTTATAAGTGTACAGAACGTTACACAGCGTAAGGAGGTTTTTCTGCCGTTTGCATTGGCTGCTCTTGGATTAATACTCTTGGAGCTACTATTACGCAGAACATGGTTGAGGAATATTCCTTAGTGTTTTTGGAATTAACAGGTAGGTATATTCAAATCAATAGAAAATAATAAACCAAAAAGGATAAAATGTTTAGATTCGGAAATCCGGAATATTTATGGCTCTATATAACAATGCCTTTGTTGCTTGTTATTTACATTTATCTGAACATCAGAAAACGAAAAGATGTGCAGAAGATGGGTGCTTTGTCAACTTTGAAGAAGATGATGCCAGAGTTATCATTAAAGCGTTCTTATTTGAAGTTTTGGTTGATATTTGCAGCTTTATGTGTTGGTATTTTTATGATAGCTCGTCCACAATTTGGAACAAAGGTGCAAACTGTTGAGAAAGAGGGGATAGAGATGATAATAGCAATTGATGTATCTAATTCTATGCTTACCGAAGATGTTACTCCAAACAGACTGGCAAGAGCAAAACAGATTTTATCGCGACTTATTGATGTAAGGATGAATGATAAAGTTGGATTAATAGTTTTTGCCGGTGAAGCATATGTGCAGATGCCGCTAACATCTGATACTCAATCGGCCAAAATATTTTTGAACACTATAGATCCAAGTTTAGTTCCTATTCAGGGAACTGCAATTGGTGATGCGATAAGTCTGGGAATGAGTTCCTTTTCGAGTGATCAGGATGTGAGTCGCGCAATAGTTGTTATTACTGATGGTGAAGATCATGAGGGTAACGCGGTTGATATTGCTGCAACTGCTGCGAGAGAGGGAGTGCAGATTAATGTAATAGGAATTGGTTCACCTGGTGGAGCTCCTATCCCTTCTGATGAATTTGGAAGTAAGTTCATGACTGACAATGAGGGTAATGTGGTAGTGTCGAGGTTAAATGAGCAGATGGCAATGGAGATTGCTCAAAGTGGGCAGGGTATGTATGCTCGTGCCGATAATAGTAATAGTGTAATTCAGGCGCTTGTAGCTCAGCTTGATAAACTTGAGACTTCATCAACTTCATCATTATCGTATTCGGAATATGATGAGAAATTTACTGTTTTTGCATGGATTTTGCTTGTAATTCTTTTTATAGAGATTCTGATATTTGATAAGAAAAATCCGATATTCCGCAATATTATAATTTTTAATAAGGATTAGTTTCTAATTTTAATTGAACTGTTTTTTGAAAGCAGGAGTAGTTGAGTAACTAACTGGTAATTGTGATGTTATGCAGATATGTTTAAAATATATATTCATTTCCTTAATGTTGATACAAGTACCTTTGTCGTTATCAGCACAGAAGGAGGTGCGAAAAAATGTTCGTAAGGGTAACAAAGAATATAAAGTACAGAAATATTCTGAAGCTGCTAATTTTTATACAAAGGCAGTTGAGGAAAATCCAACATCTAAAGAGGCAAACTACAACTTAGGCAACACTTTATATAATCAAAAAGAGTGGGATAAGGCTATTGAATATTACAATAATTCAAACTCTCTAGAGCAGGATGAGCCTTTAAATGTATCGTCGGGTATGCACAACATCGGGAATGCATTACTAAGAAAAAAAGAGCTTCCTCTTTT
>CAYZHS010000063.1:0-1846 GCA_964478295.1 uncultured Proteiniphilum sp.
CCCGTGATGCCTGCAACAGCCTCAAAAACTCGTAATACAGATGTTCCCATCGCACCCTTATATGCATGCTTACCTCCCAACATATTTTCGGCAGCAATCCTACCCTGACGATTGGCTGGTCCAGCAAGCGGAATTCTAACCTTCTTGCCCGACACTCTATTTTCAACTTCTATCATATCACCTGCAGCATAAATGTTTTCATCAGAAGTCTGCAAATATTCATTCACCAATAGTCCACCCGACTCACCAATTTCAAGACCAGCCTCATTTGCAAGTTGCAAAGTGGGCCTAACACCAATTGACATCAGTACCATATCGGCATTGATAATAGTGCCATCATTGAGTTTTACCGATTTTGATGATATAGCTGTCACACTCTTTCCAGTATGAATATTCACTCCGTATGAAAGCATTTCTTGCTCAATATATCCAGCAGTTTCCGCATCCATCACAGACATAACATGCGGCATCATTTCAAGTAGATGTACATTTAACCCGCGTTTCACCAACGCTTCCACCATCTCGAGGCCAATAAAACCACCTCCAATAACAACTGCGTTCTTGGGAGATTTCTCTTCAATATGTCGCTGTATATTATCCATATCGTTTAGAGTCCACAGTGTGAAAACATGATCCAGATTTGCCCCCTCAATGTTTGGCTTAACGGGGCGACCCCCTTGTGCCAACAGTAATTTATCGTAATCGTGATGATTGATTTCACCTGTTCTAACGTTCAGCGTAGTAACAGTTTTGTTTTGTCTGTTGATGTTAGTCACACGAGTATTCACACGTACATCCACGTTATATTGCTCGTTAAAACTTTCGGGACTTTGCAGAATCAATTTCGAGCGACTTTTTATATCTCCTCCAATATAGTAGGGAAGTCCGCAATTGGCAAAAGAGATGTCGGGACCTGCTTCAAATATCGTGATACTTGCATCTGACGAGAGACGACGAGCTTTTGCCGCAGCAGTTGCTCCTGCTGCTACACCGCCTACAATAATAATTTTTTCCATTTATATTTTTTAGTATTGTTTGTATTATTCTTTGTAAATTCGATGCAAAATTACAAAGAAATATGAATATATGTTCATGTATTTCATAGAATGAATTAATGATGTATTGACTCTAGTTATTAATGCTGTATAAATATACAGTTAATGTTTTCATGCAGCATTAAGAGTCTTAATTTAAACTGATTACCAAATTCTAATCAAATATCCTCAACAAAAAAGCGGGTTGCAAATGCTTCCCGCTTTTTTGTGCTTTCTCTCAAGCACTAATAAGATAATATCAACCTCTTTCAGGTATCAATTAAACAAATCTACTTCTTCAAAAACTCCGTCTTTAAAAAAATCGATTGTCCATCAACTTTAGCCTGAACATGAGTTGGGTCATCATCTGATAATCTAATACCACGTGCTCTGGTACCTCTTTTTACAACCATCGACGAGCCCTTTACTTTCAGATCCTTTATCACAGTAACATCATCACCATCAAACAGTTCATTACCGTTGCTATCAATCACTTTATCTGATTTTTCTGCTGTTTCCATATCTTCCTGTGTCCATTCGTGAAAACATTCTGTACAGTGATAAAGTGAACCATCGAAATAGGTTACAGCGCTACTACACTTAATACATTTAGGAGTTTGTGACATTTTAATCAAGTTTTTTATTAAAGTTGCAAAGATACGGCCCAAAACTCGGTATTCAAAATTGCACTGTTAACAACAACCATATTATTTAGCTATCCAATAATTTAAACTATATTTGCACTTATAAATTTATTCCAGATTAAAACATTAATTAATTATGCTTCAACTTAATCGATTTAACCATAGAAA
>CAYZHS010000063.1:1856-9500 GCA_964478295.1 uncultured Proteiniphilum sp.
TCTACTCTCACTGTTAGTAATTTTATTAACTATACTAACTGCTTGTAACGATACTGAAAATAAGTCTGGTGAGGCCTCCATTGATTTTTTCACATTTCAGTCGGAGTTGAATAGTAAACTAGATGAAGCTATAATAGCTGAAATCTCGGAGTATAACATAAACCTGTCAGTACCATACAATGTTTCTCTTGACCAGCTAGTTGCAACATTTAATTTTGTTGGTGTTAAGGTAGAAGTAAACAGCAAAGAGCAAATAAGTGGAGTTACATCAAATAATTTCAGCAATCCACTGGTCTATACAGTAGTAGCACCAAATGGCGAAACTACACAATATATTGTAACTGTAACAAACAATCCACCCAGGCTGCCACGTGTATACATTAATACAGAAGGCAATTATGAGCTGAAAGATGAAGATAAAGAGAACTATATAAATTCAACTATTCGCGTTGAAGACCTCGATAATTATTACACAACAGATACCAGAATTGAATCGGAAGGAGAAATAAAAGGTCGTGGCAACTCCACATGGTGGGGAGTCGCAAAAAAACCATACCGGATAAAACTAGAAAAGAAAAACTCACTACTTGGCATGAGCAACGATAGAAATTGGGCTCTTCTTGCAAACCATTTCGATAAAACATTATTAAGAAATCTAACAGCATTCGAAATATCCCGAATTGCTCAAATGAGCTGGACACCACTCTCTGTAAGCGTAGATTACTATATGAACGGAACATACCGCGGCGTTTATACACTCACCGAGCATGTAAGAGTTTCGGACGAACGACTCAATCTCAATATAGTTTCTTCAGACGATAATACAGGGGATGCAGTAACGGGCGACTATTTTCTGGAACTCGATTTTCACTACGACGAGCCTTATAAATTCAAAACAGAATTAAGAAGCCTCCCCATAATGTTCAAAGATCCCGAAGCACCTACTTCAAATCAGTTTGAGTACGTAGAAAATTATTTCAACAAAGCCGAAGCAGTATTATACTCCGAAAACTTTTTAAACCCCACTGAAGGATATAGAAAATATATCGATGTTGAGTCTTTTATAAACTACTATATAGTTCACGAACTATCAAAGAATGTTGATGGAAACTTCAGAGGAAGTTGCCATATGTCACTTCGCAGAAATGGTAAAATAGAACTACCTATGGTGTGGGATTTCGACCTTGCATTCGGAAATGCCGACTATATCACCTGGGAACAAGGTGCTTCTTCAAGTGATTGGGATGGGTGGTACATAAAAACTCAGTCACCATGGTTCGACAGACTTTTTCAAGATCCTGCTTTTGTTGCAGAACTAAAGAGTCGCTGGAACGAATTGAAACCACAATTAGATAAAGTACCTCTCTTTATAAGAGAACATGCAGAATTACTTAATGAAGCTCAAGCACGAAACTTCAGTCCCAAACCACAAGGCGCAGGATGGAGTATCACTCATAAAGAGTGGAATACAAACAAAATAAGAGGTTCGTACCAAAATGAAGTAAACTATTTAATACAATTTGTAGAAAAAAGAGTTCAATGGTTAGACACTAATATAAATAACCTGTAGAATTAAATTTCTAAAATCCTTCTGCAAACCATCTCAGCACTAATAACTGCCATGGGCAATCCAGCCCCTGGTGTTGTTGAAGCACCAACGTAAAACAGGTTGTTATACACTTCATCATAATTCTTAGGTCGTAGTGCCCCAATCTGGCTCAAGCGGTGCGATAATCCTAAGCCACTGCCCATATACAAGTTGAACTCTTTCTCCCACTCCAAAGGAGTATAAGAAGTACGAGTAACAATGTGAGGCATAATATCGATGTTAATACGACGCGAGAAATCTTTAAGAATACTATCAACTATCTCGTCGCGATCACTCCAGTCGGGCTTATACAACAAACTAGGTACCGGACAAACAAAGAAAAGGCTCTCACACCCCTCAGGAGCACACTCTTTATTATGTTTCGACAAAACATTAACATAGTAATATGGCTTTTGCAACGAGTCGGGATTCTTCAAAACATTATTAGCATACTCTTCGAAGTTGGTACCAATAAAATAATTGTGCAGGTCCATATCCGGCAGTTTGCGGTCGATACCAACATAAACAGTCAGATAACCCATTGTCCACTCCAACTTTTTAAGTCGCGACTCCGAAAACTTTTTCCTTTGCAACACTTTTCCTCTGAATAATGCCGCATCAGCGTTTACAAGAAATATATCAGCTTCAAACTTATTACCTTTACTATCAACAAACCTATTAACACTTTTACCTTCAGCCTTCACTTCTGTAATCTCTGTATTGTAACGAAAAGTAGCCCCTCGCTTCTCAAGCAACTCAACCATTCCCTCCACAATACGATACATACCACCCTCTACATTATGATAACCATCATGCATAAATTCTGTGTAAGACAATAAGCTATAAATACCCATAGTGTCAAATGGTGTACGCCCCAGAAAAAAAGCTACCAACGAAACAATCTGTCTCGCTTCATGCGAATCAAAATAGCCCTCAACATGTTGCCAGAACATCTTCATCAGCACTGGTATATGAACCGGGTTAACCTTCATCAATGTTATGAAATAATCGAGGTAACTATCAAAATTATTACGAATTACAATATCAAAAGTGTCATTAAAAAGTGCCCCCGATTTTTTTAAATAACGCTCCATCTTCTCTTCAAAATCCGACTCAATATCGCGAAACTGTTCGGCAAGCTTTTTAATATCTTTATGAAGACGGAAGCTGCGGCCTTCGGCAAAATGCACCGAATATAGCGGATCTAACTCCACGAAGCGAAAAGGAGTTTCTACTCCACACAATTTCATAAAGTCGGTAAAAACATACGACATACTGAAAAAGCTGGGACCAGTATCAAAAATAAATCCCTCTTTTTCTATACGATTTAGCCTGCCTCCCGGCTTGCTGTTTTTCTCCAAAAACTCCACCTCATATCCCCTACTCTGTAAAAGTAGTCCGCTGGAGAGGCCACCCAAACCGGTACCTGTTATAATCACTTTTTTATTCATTTTATTAGATATTTTTTTGTGAATGCCGGGTAGAGTTCATTCTTCACCCAATCAAAATCCGGAGCTATATTTAATACCTTTCGGTAAATGTTATCTGCCATATCAATGTTACCAATCTCCTCATAAACTACTGCAATCTGCACCAGAAGTGCAAGATAATTCCAATCGCTATTACTGTTTAGAGCCATTAGCTGCTCTGCACGGTTGTAATATTCAAGAGCCTCTTGTTTATCACCTCCAAAAAGAGGTGGCATAAAGTAGTATATGTTTCCCAACTGAATGTAACCTATTGCATTCTTATTATCGGCCGCTACCGACTTTCTGGCTGAATCTAAACTTCTTGGTCCCAGCTTAGGTGCTTTCAATTTAGAGAGTCCAATCTGAAATCCTAAATATGCAGATTCATAAGCCTGCAGAAGCGATAAATTATAGTTAACCCTCTTCAAACTTTCAATCCTATTCAAGCTTCTTTCAACATAAAGCCTAGCTTCACTTTTCCGTTTGTTACCTATACACCATCCAATATAACCATACTCGTAGTTAAGCAGTTCCATTTCCCTAATATTACTTTTTCCAGTTTCGGCATGCATAGCATCTATTGTTTCCTTCCACGATTTCATATCATTTGTAAGGTAGGCACGATAAATTACCCCCCTCTCTCCAGCTGAAATATTAATAGAGCTAATAGTAATCAAAAGAATTATTATCAATTGTCTGGTCATAATTATTATCAGATTGCCCGCCCCTTCCAGCGGAATGTTTTCTTTCTTTTATTTATAATTGCTCGTAGTATAAACACACCCAACAATATTTGCTGTGGTATAAACAGAATAATATTTTCTATAACCCTCATCCCCGCTGTAAGCGAAATAAAGATTCTGGTTAACAACACTGCAGTAATCCATATCCAAAACCAATCGCTTTTTCCTGCAACCAACAAAACAATAAAGCCCAATGTTGTAATTAACCAATATAAAACAGCTGCCACAGACGAGTTGCCAAAAAAATGTGTTACATTTTTTGAGAAACCCTCAACTGCATTTGAAATAGAATTATACATACGGCAGCGCACCCCTTTAATACCGGTAAGGCAACTCACATGTAGTTTGCTGCGTTTATAATATCTTGCAATCTCAATATCCTCTGCCCTACTCTTCTTAAATTTCAGATGAGGCTCAAACTCTTTATATGTGATACCTTTAAAGAGCATAAACTGACCGTTGGCAGCAGAAAGAGACGAAAATCCCGACAGACGAACCAACGGCAGAGGCAACAACGACAACAAAATGATTTGCATATTGGGAACTGTAATCTTTTCATCCACTGTAAGCATCTCTTGAGTAGGAAATATACTCATCAGGTCGCATCTTTTTCTTATCATATAATCAAGAGTCCTCTTTATTACCCCTTCTTCCAAACGCACATCTGCATCAAGGAACAGAAGGAAATCACCTTTTGCCTCTAAAGCAAGTTGATAGCAAGCATGGTTTTTACCGGTCCAACCGGCAGGCAACTCAATACCATTTAAAAGACGAATTCGCGAATCGTTCTTAGAAAACCGATCCACTACATCTGCAGTTTTATCTGTCGACTGATCATCATAAACAACAATCTCCAATATTCTATCCGAAACAGAAGTTAGGTCGCCAAGCAGTAACTCTATATTCAACTCCTCATCTCTTGCAGGAATCAGCAACGACACTGTTGGAAGTTCATTAGCTAAACCATTTTTATGCAAACGCTCCTTAAAGAGTAGATTAACCAATGCTATAAACATTTGCAAAAGGGCAAAAGCCATTATAAATAAAGCAATGTAAACTATCATTCGGTCTGTTCTTTTTGAATTTTAAGACAATCTGCATAAAAAAGGTTGAATGCATTCTCCAACGACACACAATTGAATGAACCCTCAAATTCGCATAAATAGATTGTAAGTGAAGGTTTTTTATGTGCCAGATAATCTATCATATTTACCGTCATCAATAGATGTACTTCACCCTCTTTGCCCTTAATAATGCGCTCTAACCCCTTTTCAAAGTGAAAACTGGGCTTGTAAAGCGATTGAAGCTTACCCTGAGGATACATTAACAACATATTTGAAGAACTTTTCAATACTGAAGCGGCGTACTTCAACGACTCCACAACTTCTCTCGACCCCCTGTTTACCGAAAAACCACCTGTGTAGTTAAAAAAACGGAAACGAAGCAGCTGATCTTCTTGCATCATGAAATAAAACCTACGCTTAATAACAATAAGCTTAAGATACATAGCCCAGAATCCATCCCACCAACCAATGTGATTAGCAATAAGCAACACTGGTTTGCCTTTATCCTCAAAAGAACCCACTACATTTACCCTGCGAAAATTTCGCTTAATCAACCAACGAGTATAATGTTGAAAAAAGGGATATATAAAAAAGTGGTGTTTAGATTGCAGCATTACATCAAATTCAGTTTAATATCAAGATCATCAAAAAGAAAACAGTTTGCACAATAAATAGCGGCAACGCCATCTGGTTGCGGTCGCTAACCCCCATAACATAACGCAGTGCATGAAACATAACTGCTAGTGAACCCCACATTAAATAGTTCTGAAGTGGTACTACACTCTGTTCCCACATCCACATATCCATTTTTGGAGCCACCTGCTCCATTATCAAGTCGTACCCCACCATTAAAACTGAAGGCCATACAATAACGTTGAGCAAATTTCGTGGTAATGGGTTGAAAATTGCTGAAGTTATATATATCATAAGCACCCAATTTAAACCAATCAGAGGAGGTGTACCGGCTATTTTGGGGCCAAGTCCGCTACCATATATATAACTACCGAATAATTCTCCTGTGGCAACGCCCCACATCTCTACCAGAAAACCAACAACAAATACAATTGAATAAAAAACTATTCTTTTAAGCTGCCCATTCTTTTTGCGATTATTATCGTACCAATAGAGTAATACCATCGAAAGAAGCAATACAAGAGGTGTGAGTTTCATAAAAACCCCGTGTGTGAAAGGGATGCTAAAACCAGCTACACCAACAGCATATACAACCACTACACGGCGAATCATTTCCAACTCCTTCTCCTGAATGGTAAATATTTTCATATTGCAGAATATCTCTTAAATATAATCTTAAACCACTCTGTGAATCTTTCGGGGTGCTGTTTCATCTCCTCCTCAAGTATATCTAAAGAGATATAACGCCAACTATCCACCTCATCATGATTAGGCTTTGGCACTTCATCGCTAAGCAGCTTAAAAACCCTATCATACTCATGTTCAGTTAATTCGCTACTAACTCTGGCTTTATACACAAAATCAAAAAGATGCACCAATTCATCCCCTGCATCCATACCCATCTCTTCGTGTAAACGCCTACTAGCAGCTGAAATATAATCCTCTCCAGGATAAGGGTGAGTACAACAGGCATTAGTCCAAAGCGATGCTGAGTGATACTTATTACCGGCACGACGGTGTATAAGCCACTCTCCTTTTGAGTTAAAAACCAATATAGACACTGCACGATGTAAAGTAGGCTTAAGATGTGCTTCCATTTTCTCCATGGTTCCTATGGGAGTATCTTTTTCATCAACTAACTGCACCAACTGATCTGTATAAATCATACTATTTGTATTCTAAGTTTATGTTTAATAACAGCACCTGAGAGCAACCTTAGTTTTTCTGAATTAGGCACCCTTATGCGACGCTTCAACAACTCCGAAGCAGGAGTTTGTCTTATCTTCGACAGCAACTTCATATAATATCTGTATGCTGTATATACGGCTAGTCGTGAACTATCGGGAAGTCGTTTTATTCCAACCAGCGCTTCTTCAAAATCATTCATTATATCCTGCTCCAGCTTTTGTTTTAAATTCTCATCAAAATTATCCATATTAAATTCCGGAAAATATATTCGTCCCAGCCCCAACACATCCTCCCTCAAGTCACGTAAAAAATTAACCTTCTGAAAAGCCGAACCAAGTCGCCCCGCCGGCACCCTCAACTCTTCAAAGAGTTTGTTATCACCTTCACTAAATACCCTTAAACACATCAGTCCCACAACATCAGCCGAACCATATATATATTGGTCTGCTTCAGTTGAAGTAATATAAACCTTCTTTTCAAGATCTGCTCGCATACTTGTCAAAAACGATCTGATAAAAGCATCATCAATACTATAACTATTCACAGTTAACATAAAAGAGTGAATAACAGGATTAGAGCTTATACCATGCTGCAAAGCAAAGTCAAGCTCCTCCTCAAATCTGTTGAGCAGTAAACGCTGATTTTTATCATGAAAAGAGTCAACTATTTCGTCAGCCAATCTTACAAAGCCATAAATGCTAAAGATGGCATCCCTCAAGGGCTGTGGAAAAAGCTGTGTAGCAGAATAAAACGAGGTGCTGTAGTGTTTGGTAACCCCACGACTAATTTCGAAAGATATCTTTCTATATTTAAGTATACCATTGTTTTCATCGATCATGTTTCAAGGTTTGTAAAAGTTTAAAAATCTATTTCTAATTATAGTCTAGACAAAAATAAACAATATTTCCATTAATTTATATAACATTGAACTATTACCATAAAATATTTGAAATGATTTT
>CAYZHS010000064.1:0-8857 GCA_964478295.1 uncultured Proteiniphilum sp.
TTCCCCTGTTCCTGGATCTTCTCCTGTACCTGGATCTTCACCTGTTCCCGGTTGTTCCCCTGTTCCCGGTTGTTCTTCAGGTGCAGGTTCGTTATCACCACCTCCTGGTATTGTTGTAGATCCACCATCAGGGTTTGAAGGTACGCTTGCACGTGCTCTACCTATGATTTTATCAGGAAGGATGGAAGCGCTCAAACTCGAATCGTACCTGTTTGTTTCTCTGCCAGTAATAGTACCCATATTGTCACCAAACCATACATTATTAAGATTTCCATTACTATTTGTATAGTTTATCGAGTTGTTGGCAACAGTAATGCTATGTGACTGGCCTCGGTCTGTATACCAGTTGTTTGCATATAAACCTACATTGTTATATGGTTTTCTGCTAGAGAATATTTTATTATTTCTCATAGTAATGTTATTTCCACCAGCTATACTCATTCCATATTGACCAGCGTTTACTACAATATTATCCTCAGCTATTTGGTATGAACCACCAACATCGCCTAATATAATACCCCCACCTGAAGCAGAAGGGCCACCTCCTCTAATCCAGTTTCCTTTAACCATTATAGGGCTTTGAGCTGTACCATTAGATTGGTTTACGTTGATTAAGTCTTCGGGAGAACTTTCTCCGGAAAAATTCTCAGACACATTGTAGCTGATACTGTTTCCTGCTCCTCTTACTTTATCAAACATAGCCACATTTCCAATGTTTCCTCCTCCCATTAAGGGGCCTACAACGTTGGTTATGTCATTATAGTCAAATTTTATTCCTTCAGAATTATGTGCAACTAATCCAGTTTGAACATTTTCAAAGGTGTTGTCGATAATCGTAACATTTTTACAGTTGTCTAAATAAATAGCTAATTTTGTTGGAGACGACCCGAATTTATTATTTCTGATAATTACGTTTTCGCAACTATACAAAACAATTAGATATTTGCTGTTGCTGTTAGTAAATTCTTGTCCTTCAATAACAAAATTAGATTTGCCTACATGCTGAATTGCAGAGGCAGAAGTGTAAGATCCGGTATATCTTGCCCCCTGACCATAAGTCATAAAGAAGGGTAGGCATAGTAATACCAAACCAATGATGATAGTGTAGTTGATCCGTTTCATTGTATCCTTTTATTTATTAATAAAATCTAAAAAAGCAGCAACGTTTTTCACGCTAGCACAGGGTTCACGCATGCTTGAACTTGCGTTAGTCATATAAAATACGTGCGTACATTATTAGCTATATTGATCTGATTCGAACTTTAAATGGAGTGTAGAGTTTTTTACCCCAATAGTTTAATAGGATTGTTTTTGTTTTCCAAAAAAATATCTCCAGTGAAAAGTTGACTACTCAATGTAGCTCGTTCATTTATGATTGTTGACGCAAACATACGCAAATTATTTTATAATATCTCTCTATTTAACAGTGAAATAACGCATGATTTGTTCAAATTAAAGAGATTTAAAATGCATTAACCAGTTTGAAAATATTATTTAGAACGATTTTAAACACGTTGACTACTCAAAGTCAATATTAGAAACAATTATAACCAATATCCATTTTCAAATGTAATATTATGTAAGTAATTTGATGATAGAAAAGCGAGAAAACGAATATATATTTACGGCACTTAACTAACTTAGTTAAGAATAATTGAGGTGTAGACAATGAAAAATGTCGTTGTTAAGAAAGGTGAAAAATGACATGTGATATTCTTACGGTTTCTCATTATTGTTGAATGGTTATTTATTGACTCTTAACTTCAAATTTATCAAGATTATGTTAAAAACGAAAAGAACATTTTATTTATCGGTTATCGCAATTGTGATTGTTTCATGTTCCCCAGTGAAAGATATCACTTATTTTCAAGATGTATTACAGCAAACAACAACTTTAGGTCGTTCAGAGTTTGATTCACCTATCAAGTCAAAAGATCTCCTTTCCATTACAGTAGTGAGCAGCGAACCCGAAGCGTCTCGAAGATATAATCTTGTTACTCCTCAGGTTGAAACTACTAGTGGTTATACTCAAGGTCAACCTATGTTACAGAATTATCTGGTTGACGATTTTGGTAATATAAATTTTCCTTCTCTAGGCACTCTAAATGTAAGAGGATTAAGTACGAAAGAACTGGAGCAATTAATAGAAAAACAACTTTCTCCATTCTTCACTCAAGAGCTTCCCGTGATAACAGTTCGTATTTTGAATTACACTGTCAACGTATTAGGAGAGGTGCAAAGACCCGGACAATTTCAAACAAACAACGGACGCATAACACTTTTAGAAGCATTGGCAATGGCTGGTGATATGACTATTTATGGCAGACGTGATAATGTGAAAGTGATACGTGAAGAGGCAGGAGGCGAAAGAATAGTATACACAGTTAATCTCAACGATAAAAATGTGTTTAACTCTCAAGCTTTTTTCTTAGAACAAAATGATGTTATTTATGTGGAGCCCAACCAGTCAAGGGCCAACTCATCGAGGTTCGGTGCAGCAGAAACGTATAGAATATCTACCTTATCAGTTCTGATTTCATTAGCTACTATGGCAACCACTATTTTTGGATTGACACGATAAATATCGAATTAAAAAAATAATATAATGGCAAAGAGCAAGTTTTCCAGTGTAGAGGAAGAATTCATAACCATGGCAGAGAAACCGATTGATATTACGGCTATACTGCTAAAATATCTTTCTTATTGGAAGTGGTTTGTCTTGTCTGTTGTCTTATGCCTTGCTATCTCAGTGATATATATATACATCACCTTGCCTAAATACCAAGTAGGCACTTCAATAGTTTTCAGAGACGACCAGAGAGGTGGAGGCATTACTGAATTGAACGTGTTTAAGGATATGGGAGTAGTTACACGAAGGAGTAATGTGGATAATGAGGTAGAGATTTTAAAAAAATCACTTATTGTTGAAAGTGTAGTTAAAGAATTGGGTTTATATATAACCTATACCCAGATGAAACCTATACTTCCCTTTGAAATAAGTGGATTGGAGGGAGTGATATCACGTCTTCCTCATCGAAAAGTCAGCATACTTTATGGTGATGAAAGTCCATTTACAATTACTATTCCCGAAGCATCCTTAAATAGCATCGGAAAACCTATCGAATTAGATGTCTTGGTAGATGCCAATGGTATGTATACTTTTTCCGGAATTCATCAAAGAAACAAATTTCAAGTAAGTGCTTCACGCAACGACTCCATCGTTCGCTTACCTTTCGGTGATTTGAGAATGGATGTTAGAAAAGTGGATATAGAGAAAGATATAAAGATTAAGTTAACAATCAACAATCTTCGAGATGTAACCAATTACTATCTTGATAATTTAAGTATAGAATTGACTTCAAAAACCTCATCTGTTGCCGATATCACATTTGCTACATACAACATAAATCTTGGAATTAATTTTCTCGAAGAGTATATTAAAACATACAACGAAAAGGGGATAAATGATCAACGAGAGTTAGCGGCAGAAACTTCGCAGGTAATTGAAGATCATTTAGCTAACTTGAGTAATGAGCTGGCAATGGTAGAAGATCAGACGCAAGACTTCAGACAATCGCGTGGAATAACTAATATCGCTTCTCAAGGAGATCTTTACAATTCTCAACTCGCCAGCATTAGTCAACAAAGAATGGATATTGAGTCGCAGTATAGCATAGTTTCAGACGTATTGTTATTTGTTGAACAAATTGGTGAATATCAACTTATACCTGCTAATTCAGGAATAAGAAGTATAGTGCTCAACGATCAGATTAGCACATACAACAATTTGGTTACGGAAAGGAATAGACTTGCACGTATAGCTTCAAGTTCAAATCAATCAATGATTAATTTGAATAGCCAAATACAATCAACATTTAATTCCGTATTAGCTGGCTTGCGAAATGAGAAAAATAATCTTGAAATCCAACTTAGAGATATCAATACAGAATATTCACGTAATAATGCCAAGATACGTGCAATTCCACAACAAGAACGAGCTTTCTCTGATCTTAAAAGACAGCAGAACATAAAGGAAGAGTTGTTTCTTTATCTGCTGCAAAAAAAGGAAGAAAGGTTTATGAATATGACTTCAGTAGAACCTAACTCTAAGATGATAGATAACATTCGTGTATTGGGAGTTACATGGCCCAATAATAAGCTTATTCTGCTTATCGCATTATTTATGGGTATGTTTTTCCCTTTATTGGGAATTAAAACAAGAGATTTGCTCCGCTATCAGATTGATAATCGACAAGATCTGGAAGATATATCCTCAATTCCGGTATTAGGAGAAATTCCCAGAACAGTACATTTGGAAGGAGTGGCAGTAAAAGAGGCTTCAAATGACAGTTTCAATGAAATGATGCGACTATTAAGAGCCAACCTTTTATTTGTGATTGATGGAAAAGAAAATAAGGTAATCAATCTGTTGTCAAGTATTAGCGGTGAAGGAAAATCATTTGTATTACTCAACCTGGCTATGAGTCTGGCATTACTCGACAAAAAAGTGCTCATCATTGAGCTGGATGTTAGAAAACCTAAGTTAGCAAAAGAATTACAATTAGATAACAAGAAAGGTATAACTCTTTTTCTTTCAGGTCATTTAGATAAAAGCGAATTGATAACCCCATCGGGTGTACATTCTAATCTATCAATAATTACTGCTGGAGCAATTCCACCTAATCCAAACGAATTGTTGGCTAAACCTTTGTTAGACGAGTTAATTAATGAAATGAAAGACCAATACGATTATATAATGATTGATACACCACCAGTAGGATTAGTTTCTGATGGCTTTTTGTTGAATCGACTTGCTGATGTCAATCTCTTTGTTGCAAGAGTTGGGTATACACCAAAGAAAATGATTGAATTTGCAGATCAGTATTTTCGGGAGAATAGGTTGAAGAAGATGTATTTCATTCTTAATTACACTAATCTCAACAGCGCAGAATATCGGTATGGACTTGGCAAAAAATATGGTTACGGCTACTCGTAACACGAGAGTTCAAAGGCCTATTTAAACAGAGTCAATAAGGTAATGTTTAGTTTATAATTTAAAATGATTAAAATGAGTAATGCAATGAAACTCAATGGTTCAAATATAATTCAACTACCTAAGAATTTCGACCGTAGAGGAAACCTCTCTGTGATAGAAGAGTTTAAAAACATTCCATTTAGGATTATGCGTACTTACTGGATTTTCGACGTTCCCGGAGGAGAAGTAAGAGGCGGACACGCCTATAGGGAAAATCAAGAGTTCATCGTAGCTCTTTCAGGTAGCTTTGATGTGATACTTGATAATGGTATCGAGAGAAAAACCTACTCACTAAACCGGTCATATTACGGATTATACGTTCCAAAAGGGGTATGGCGTCAAATGGAAAATTTCTCGACCAATTCGCTAGCTCTGATATTGGCATCTATACCATTTGATCCTAATGATTATGTTTATGATTATAAGCTTTTTAAAGAAATGATTCAAGAGTCAGGTGAGGTGCTGAATCTCTCTTGACAAAATTAAAAAAGCACTATTTTCTTAAAAACAAGTTGTATGAAGAAGACAAATATTTTTGATTGTGCAATTATAGAAATTGATAAGCATCACAACGAGAAAGGTAATATAAGTGTAGTTGAGAATGGAAAGACATTTCCTTTCGACGTAAAGCGAGTATTTTACCTCTACGATGTACCAGGAGGAGAATCTCGTGGTGGGCATGCTCATAAAGAATTGCAACAGTTTATTATAGCAGCCAGTGGAAGTTTCGACGTTACAATAGATGATGGACAATTTAAGCGAACATTTACAATAAATAGGCCATACCAAGGTCTTTTGCTTGCACCCGGAATTTGGGGAGAATTAGGCAATTTTTCTTCCGGTTCTGTATGCCTGGTCTTAACATCAAATGGCTATGTTGCTGAAGATTACATAAGAGATTATAACGAATTTAAAGAGTATAAACAATTATAATTAACTAAGTTATGATACATCATAATTCAGATGTTCAAAGTAACTTTATTGGTGAAAACACCACTATTTGGCAATTTTGTGTAGTTCTACCCGGAGCTAGAATAGGTAATAATTGCAATATATGTGCAAACGTATTTATTGAGAATAAGGTTGTTGTAGGTGATAACGTAACAATCAAAAATGGTGTGCAGCTGTGGGACGGTGCCACTATAGAAAATAATGTATTTATAGGTCCAAACGCAACATTTACAAACGAGCGAGTACCGAGATCTAAAGTATATATTCCAGAACACATAATAGATACATTGGTTAAAGAAGGTGCTTCTATCGGAGCCAATGTAACTATACTTCCAGGAATTGTTGTTGGTGAGTATGCCTTTATTGGCGCTGGAAGTGTGGTTACATCCGATGTCCCACCTTATGCCTTATATTATGGCAATCCTGCCAGACACAGAGGGTATATTACTAAAAATGGAATATTATTGGATATGAATAAAAAAGATAAACAAGGCAATATTCGAAAACTTGAAATAGAATAGTAATGATAAAATTTCTCGATATACAGAAAATAACTGAACAATATGCTTCAGAAATTCACCAGGCAGCATTACGTGTGATTGATTCAGGATGGTATCTGTTAGGTGAAGAAACCTCTAGTTTCGAAAAAGAATATGCCGAGTATATTGGCACTGATAATTGCGTTGGGGTAGCTAATGGCTTAGATGCATTGCGCATAATACTCAGGGCATATAAGGAAATAGGTTTAATGGAAGATGGAGACGAAATTATAGTTCCGGCAAATACATACATTGCCTCTATTATTGCTATAAGCGATAATAGATTGGTACCCGTGTTGGTAGAACCCGATATTAACAATTATCAGATAGATGATAAGAAGATTGAGTCTGCTATAACCTCTAAAACAAAAGGGATAATGATAGTTCATTTATATGGACAGTGTGCTTATACAGAGAGAATTGGAGAGATATGCCGGACACATAATTTGAAACTCATAGAAGATAACGCTCAAGCAACAGGATGTAAATATAGAGGTAAATTAACCGGTTCATTGGGAGATGCCGCTGGTCATAGTTTTTATCCCGGAAAAAATCTGGGTGCCCTGGGTGATGCAGGAGCAATTACAACCAATAACCAACTGTTAGCAGAAACTGTAAGAGCTCTGGCTAATTATGGTTCTAACATAAAATACATATTCGACTACAAAGGCTATAATAGCAGGCTCGATGAGATACAGTCAGCCATCTTGAAAGTGAAACTACCTGCTTTAGATAAAGATAATCAATATCGAAAAGAGGTAGCCAAATACTATTTATCGCATATCAACCATCCCGATATTATTTTACCTGAAATTACGGACTGGGAAGCGCATGTAATGCATCTATTTGTAATAAGATCTGCCCGGCGTGATGATCTATTGAAGCACCTTAAAGATAACGGTATTCAAACTATGATTCATTATCCTATTCCTCCTCATAAACAGAAGGCATATAAGGAGTGGAATCACCTTCATTTTCCTATTACAGAGAAAATTCACGATGAGGTGCTTAGTCTGCCTGTAAGTCAGATTATTTGCGAAGAAGAAATTAAAAAGGTGGTAGAAGTTGTAAATTCTTTCTGAAAAATTGAGATATTAATATTTATGAAAGAACAAAAGAGTTCATACCGGCAAATAGTAATGGCAACCTCCCTTTTTGGGGGAGTGCAATTCTTTCAAATAATAATTTCAGTAATTCGTTCTAAGTTTGTAGCGATATTATTGGGACCCACCGGTATGGGTATCGTTGGTCTGCTTACTGCAACTACAGGGTTAGTAGCAGGGTTTACCAACTTTGGACTTGGCACTAGTGCTGTAAAGAATATATCCGAAGCTAACGCAACTAATAATGCTGATAGAGTAAACACTGTTATTGCCGTATTAAGACGCTTAGTTTGGATAACAGGCATTCTGGGTGCTTTGGTTACACTTATCTTATCTCCTTTACTCAGTCAGTTTACTTTTGGAAATAAAGATTATACAATGGCGTTTTTATGGATTTCCATTACGTTGTTGTTAAATCAGTTAAGCACAGGAGAATTGGTGTTATTGCAAGGATTAAGACGTTTGCAGCAATTGGCAAAAGCCAATGTATATGGAAGTCTGGCAGGTTTGGTTATCACTGTTCCTCTTTATTACAGATTTGGTGTGAAAGGCATTGTTCCTGTAATTATTATAACCGCAATTGCTACTCTCTTTTTTACATGGATATTTACTCGTAAAATTGAAATGAAAAAACAGAAAGTCTCTCATGCCACAACCTTTCTAGAAGGAAAAAACATGTTGTTTATGGGATTCATGATAAGTATGAGCGGATTAGTATCACTGATGGTTGCCTACTTTATTCGAATCTTTATTAATCGTACAGGTGATGTGGCTGATGTAGGCTTTTACACCGCCGGATTTACTATAATAAATACTTATGTGGGAATGGTATTTACGGCTATGGGAACCGATTATTATCCACGACTTTCTTTGGTAGCAACTGATGACAAGCAGTGTAAGGAGCATATTAATCAACAATCAGAGATAGCTTTACTTATACTTGCTCCAATTCTCATATTTTTTCTGGTATTCATTAAATGGGCAGTTATACTCTTGTACTCAACTAAGTTCTTAGTGATTACAGGAATGATTTATTGGGCAACACTAGGTATATTCTTTAAAGCATTGAGTTGGGCTATAGCATTCGTGTTCTTGGCTAAGGGTGCTGGCAAACTATACTTCTGGAATGAGTTCGCTAGTAGCATTCATGGTTTAGGATTTAGCCTACTGGGATATCACCTTGCAGGTTTAACCGGACTGGGAATCTCTTTTTTAGCAAGTTATCTGCT
>CAYZHS010000064.1:8867-9359 GCA_964478295.1 uncultured Proteiniphilum sp.
GCTTTATCTTATTCAAGTGTTCGTAATTGCAAAAGTAAAATTCAAATTCTCGTTCAATTCATCTTCAATAATCATATTTTTTATTCAGTTTTCGCTTGCTCTTTCCTGTTTTACAGTAATGAACGTAATAGGGGAACCTATTGTGTATTTAATAGGTGTTTTGCTTATCTCAGTTTCAAGTTGGTACTCCTTTAAAGAGTTGGAAAAGAGAATTGGCATAAGAGAGATTATTCATAATGTTATTCAGCGATTTAAAAAAAATAAATAAAAATGGATAAGATAAATACTCCTTTGGTTTCAGTTGTGCTTATAACTTATAACAGTTCTAAGTATGTGTTGGAAACCCTGGAAAGCGTCAGGAATCAAACATGGGGTAAAATAGAACTGGTTGTTAGTGATGACGGATCAGCAGATGATACAGTTAAAATATGCAAAAGTTGGTTGTCCGATAATAAAGATCGTTTTCACAATACAGAACTAATTACTGTATCT
>CAYZHS010000065.1:0-8921 GCA_964478295.1 uncultured Proteiniphilum sp.
TTTGTGAATAAACGCCTGTGGGCGTATAGGAATAGAGGAGGGTACAGTCAATTTATTGGCTGTATATAATTCAAGAGCATCGTCGGACAATACCAACTGCTTTAATGAGGAGTGTATGTGATAGAATCATTTTCATTGATGTGCAAAAGTATACATAATATTTTAATTATGTGTTGTTTTTAGAATTAAATCTCACTAACAGACAGAAAAAAGAACAAAATGTTAATAAAAAACATTATAAATGTGAAAGTGTCATAAATATATTGTCATTTTGGTACATTTTTCATATTTTTGTTCAAAGGGTTGCGTTTTTTTATTTGTCTATAACCATTATGCGGTCCGTTTATCTCCTTATGTTTGAATCTTAAAAATATTTTTAAAAGTTATGGAAGAAATAAAGTACAGAAATTATATACTAAGAAACTATAAAGATTTGCCACAAATGAGCAGTCTTTCTGAAGAAGAAAGAGAGGCTATTGGTGTTGTTGGACAAGTTTTGCCGTTTAAAGCAAATAACTATGTTGTAGAGCAACTTATAGATTGGAATAATGTTCCAAAAGATCCAATTTTTACTCTCACTTTTCCACGAAAAGAGATGATATCAAAGGCAAATTACAGAGATGTAAAAAAACTTATTGATTCTAATGATGAGGCTGCACTCAAAAAGAAGGTTTATGACATAAGAATGAAACTTAATCCAAACCCTGCAGGACAAGAGAAGAATGTGCCGCAAGTTGATGGTATTAAGTTACATGGAATGCAACACAAATACCGTGAAACAGTCTTGTTTTTTCCAAGTCAGGGTCAAACCTGTCACGCATATTGTACATTCTGCTTTAGATGGCCTCAGTTTTCCGGCATGAATGAGCTTAAGTTTGCGATGAAAGAGGCCGATCTGCTTCATAAGTATCTTTTAAAACATCGTAAAGTAACAGACGTTCTTTTTACAGGAGGTGATCCATTGACTGCAAAAACAAGTATTATGGCCAGGTACATAGAGCCTCTTCTTACTAAAGAATTTGACCATATAAAGAATATCAGAATTGGGTCTAAAACATTATCATACTGGCCCTATCGTTTCCTGACTGATAAAGATGCCGATGATTTAATGTTCCTTTTTGAGAAAGTTAAGAAGGCGGGCAAACATATAGCGTTTCAAGCTCACTTTAATCACCCTGTTGAACTTTCTACAGATGTAGTAAAAAAAGCTATTAGCAGAATTCAGAATACAGGAGCGCAGATAAGAACTCAATCGCCTCTGTTAAGGCATATAAATGATGATCATAAAGTATGGGCAGATATGTGGAAAGAACAGGTGTCGCAAGGTTTGATACCTTACTATATGTTTGTTGCACGTGATACAGGATCGAAAGAGTTTTTTGATGTGCCGTTAGAAAAAGCATGGAGTATTTTCAGAAAAGCATATAGTAGTGTAAGTGGTGTTTGCCGAACAGTTAGAGGTCCGAGCATGAGTGCAAATCCAGGGAAAGTACAGATACTTGGAGTTACAGAAGTTCAAGGAGAGAAAGTATTTGTCCTTAGGTTCTTGCAATGTAGAAATCCCGAATTAATAGATATACCATTCTTTGCTAAATACGACAAAAAAGCAACATGGTTTGATGAACTGGTTCCAGCTTTTGGCGAAAAAGAGTTTTTCTTTGAGAAAGATAATTTGCTTGGTAAAAACGGTAGAGATACAGATTTTATGTGGGAATAACTAAAGTAGCTTAAAATTGAAGCAAATTTATCAACAAAAAAGAGAACGTTTCAGATTATTAACACAAAATTATCTGATTTATTGCTTATTTTGCCATTCAGTCTAACAGGTTTTTAAGGAATGATATTATTAACCTAAAACTATGTTTACTGTAAACTATGAAGTATGGGTAGAATTATAGCTTTGGCAAATCAGAAAGGTGGAGTAGGTAAAACAACCACAACTATTAATCTTGCTGCATCATTGGCGGCCTTGGACAAAAAAGTGCTTGTGGTTGATGCCGACCCACAAGCAAATGCATCTTCAGGTCTTGGCATAGACATTAAAAATCTGGATAATACCATTTACGAAGGTTTAATTGGTAAATGTCTTTCACAAGATGCAATTAAGAATACTCCTTTTGAGAATATCGACATCATTCCATCTCATATCAATTTAGTTGGTGCAGAAGTTGAGATGGTTCAGATGGACAATAGAGAAAAAAGACTTCGAGAGCTACTTTTGCCACAAAAGGAAAATTATGATTATATCCTGATCGACTGCTCACCATCGTTGGGCATAATCACAGTAAATGCATTAACTGCAGCTGACTCGGTAATGATTCCTGTGCAATGCGAATACTTTGCTCTTGAGGGGTTAAGTAAACTCTTGAATACAATTAAGATTATTAAGTCTAAATTAAACAAGATACTCGAAATTGAGGGTTTTGTGCTCACAATGTACGATTCGCGTCTTCGCCTTCACAACCAAATCTATGAAGAGGTAAAGCACCACTTTAAAGAGTTGGTGTTTACTACAGTGATTCAAAGGAATGTTACGTTGAGTGAATCGCAAAGCTTTGCACAACCAGCACTAATGTATGATGCGGGATCGCGTGGTGCTATAAATTACCTCCAGCTGGCAAAGGAGCTATTAGAAAAAAATTCTTAACTTTGTAATTCTTATCGAACCAAAAAGAATATGGCAAAAAAGAATGCATTGGGAAGAGGATTAGATGCACTGATTACATTTAACGACAGTGATACACAAGGTTCTTCATCTATAAATGAGATTGAACTAAGTAAAATCGTGCCAAATCCTGATCAACCTAGAAGAACTTTTGATGAAGATGGACTTCAAGAATTGGCAACTTCTATAAAATCAATTGGATTGGTTCAGCCAATTACTCTCAGAAAACTTAATGACGAATCTTATGAAATAATTGCTGGTGAACGCAGGTTTCGTGCTTCACAGATTGCTGGCATTAATGCCATTCCGGCTTATATTAAAACTGTTGATGACGATGAAACTATGGAGATGGCGTTGATTGAGAATATTCAACGTGAAGATCTGAATTCCATAGAAATTGCTCTTGCTTATCAGAAACTGATTAATACACTTTCACTTACTCAGGAACAGTTGAGTGAGAGAGTTGGAAAGAAAAGAGCTACTGTAGCCAATTACCTCAGATTATTAAAACTTCCTGCCGAAGTACAGATGGGTGTAAAGGATAAAAAAATTGATATGGGTCATGCACGCGCTCTAGTAACAATGAACGATCCGGTTGCACAGCTTGCATTATACAATTTAATTCTTCAGGAAGGACTTTCTGTAAGAAATGTAGAAACAATTGTAAGAGACATTAGTGAAGGTAAGCCACTTGAAGAGTTGTTAAACCCTAAAGGTGAGAAGAAGAAGCCGATAAGTCAGGAACCTAAGCAAAAGTTGCCCGACGATTTTGAAGAATTAAAGAAGCATTTGTCGTCGTACTTCAATACTGATGTTCAGTTTAGTTACAACAAAAAGGGAAAGGGTAGAATAACCATTCCTTTTGATTCGTCGGAAGAACTTGAGCGACTTATTGTGATGTTCGATAAAATGAAACGGGCAGAAAAAAAATAACATCGTATAATAGTAACATTATTGTGATGAGAATAGCTAGCATGCTTATTTGTCTCTTAATATTTACTGTCCCTCAAGTTGAGGGGCAGGTTACACAAACCCAACAATCAACTCAAGCAATTGAAATAGTTGAAAAAGATACAATCAGCTCAAAATCTGGTTCATCTGTTGAAAACATGACTTCGTTAGAACAAAAAGCTGATAGTATCATTAATTACACTTCTTCAGATTCATTTACTGCTCCCTCATATATGTTTAAGCCTTCACCCAGAAAAGCAGTTATATATTCGGCTATCTTTCCAGGGTTAGGTCAGATTTATAATCGCCAATACTGGAAATTACCTATTTTATATGGTGGTTTTGTAGGGTTTACATATGCTATAACATGGAACAACGGCTATTATATTGATTATCTTGAAGGGTATCAGGATATAATGGATACCAATCCTAATACCATCAGATGGCATAAAATGCTTCCTTATGGCATGAACCCAGGTTCTGTTGATGAGAAATGGTTTGCAGATGTGTTAAAACAGAGAAAAGATTACTACAGATATTACCGAGATTTAAGTATTATAGGTACAGTTGCTCTATATCTTCTTGCAATTGTTGATGCTTATGTTGATTCTCAACTCTTTGATTTTGATATGAGTCCCGATTTATCTATGAGTGTTGGGCCTACTATGTTAAGAGAGGAAAAAACAAATTATATAGGAAATTCATATGGATTGCAATGGAGTTTTAGTTTCTAAAGATTGTTATAATCATATGACTAAATATGTTTTACCCACAATGTTTCTTCTTTTGTGGAGTGTTGCTGCTCTTTCGAACAGTAGTTTGGAAGTAAAATCCGCAATAATTTCAGATACTGCTTACCAAAGCAAACAAATAAAAGCTCAAACAGTTTTGAAGGATACTATTAGCGACAATGAAATAGTTTTTCCCGAGAGCATGAGTGAAGAGTTGTATGATTTGCTAGGTGCCTGGCAGTTAAATTTGTCGACAAGTGATTTGGATTGTGTAAAAGGTCAAAATGTAACTTACCCCGATTCTGTATATGCTGATAGGTTGTATAAGATGCCCACAGTAATGGAACTTTCGTATAACCAAGTTGTAAAATCATATATAGAGATGTACTCAAATCGTAGAAGGGAACAGGTGAGTTACATGTTAGCTTTGGGTGAGTACTATTTTCCGATGTTTGAAGAAGCTTTAGACAAACATGGATTACCATTAGAATTAAAATATTTACCTGTAATTGAATCAGCTTTAAATCCAACTGCCGTATCGAGAGTTGGAGCAACCGGACTATGGCAATTTATGCTTAGAACAGGTAAGAGTTACGGGTTGGAAGTGAATAGCTTAGTTGATGAACGTCGAGATCCGTATAAGTCAACTGAAGCAGCTGTTAGGTATCTTAAAGATCTGTACACAATATATGGCGATTGGAACTTAGTAATTGCTGCATATAATTGTGGCCCTGGAAATGTAAATAAAGCAATTGCCCGAAGCGGAGGTAAACGCGATTATTGGGAGATATACAATCGCTTGCCAAAAGAAACCCGTGGGTATGTGCCAGCTTTTATAGCAGCAAATTATATAATGAATCATTATACCGATCATAATATTTGTCCAGCTCATACATATGGAAATTCGTTGGCTCTTGATACAGTTCATGTAAATGAGCAGGTTCATTTTGAGCAGATTGCCAGAGTTCTTGATATTCCGTTAAGTGAGGTAACCAGATTAAATCCTCAATTTAAAAGCGATAGAATACCAGGTAATAATAAACCATATGCACTGGTACTTCCAAGCGATAAGATGTTTGCATTTATAGATCACAATGACTCAATAGTTAATTATAACAGAAATAGTTATTTCACACATCGCACCTATACTGATGGATATCTTGATGGTACATATTCTCAAAACAACGGGAATACTATAGATGTATACTATAGTGTTAAAAGAGGAGATAACCTTTCGTCGATTGCCAGAAGGAATGGAACTACTGTGTCGCTAATAAAATCGTGGAACAATATGAGTTCAGACAGATTAAGTGTTGGCAAGCGGCTGATAGTTGGCAAAAAAGCTGCTCCTGAGTCCCAAGATAATAATCAACCAACATTAGCTCAAGTCGGGGTAGATGGAGGTGAAAGGGTTGTAAATACTTACTACAGAGTTAGAAAAGGTGATACATTGGGAGATATTGCACAGAAACATAGCATTAATTTAGCGCAGCTGCGATCTTGGAATGATTTAAAAACTTCGCGGATAAACATTGGAGATCAGCTTATAGTGAAACAGGAGCTTGTGGATGAGCCTGCTGTTGAGCAAGAGGAGAGTGATGAAGAGGTGATTGCACCAGAGGTTTTGGAAGAGAATATTTTACCTGTAGAATCTGAAACTGGAAGTAATATTATTTCAGATTACCTGAAAGAACAGATGAACAAGTCTGCAGAATCCAGATTGGATGATATTATAGATGGAGATTCAATAAATATTAAAATAAGTTAATAGATAAAAACTTTCTTTCTGTTGTTTGTACCGTTAGCGGTTTTTACTCCCACTATATAAACACCTTTTGGTAAATGAGCAACAGTAATTGAAGCTCTGTTAATACTTTTGTCGGATCTTTCTTGAAAAAGTTTCTGGCCAGATACATAGAACAACTCCCATTCAAGCAGGTCGTCGTCCGACTCAATAAAAATCCTTTTAATTTCACCTGAATAGTAAACAGATACTATAGTCTCCTTATTGCTGTTATCGTCCTTAACAGTTGCATCACCAATACCATATGCAGCAATCAATAACGATGTGTTTATAGGATTCTCAATATTTTCAGAAGATCTGACCCAACCCTCTGGACCTCTCATCCACGCGGTTGATTCAATGCCTGATCCAATTCCGCGGGGAGCAGTATTTAAGGCAGAAAATCCGTTAGGTATGCCAAGTCTCTCTGAGTAAGAAATATAGAATGTTCCTGAAAGTGTTATAGGATTTTCAAATTGAATGTAATTCTCAAGAGTATGATTCATATCCCTGTTACCGAAATTAAATCCTAAGCCATTGTAGTATCTGTAACTATAGTTATAAGGAATCTCGTAAATAAGTCTTTCGGGTCCCTTTTCTCCAGAGTATACCCTAATTTGTATTTGCATGCCATCAACATTACTTATTGCAGGTGATGCTAAAAAAACCCCATGTATTTTTACACCTCCCTTGCTGTGAAATTGTTCTGCATATTCAGTATATCCAAGAGTGTTGTTTGTTGCAAGCATTGGTACTGAGTTGAAATAGGACTGAGTAGTATTCTCTTCTAACCTATAATTGCTACTCTTTGTAAATTGCTCGCCAGAATGAGGATTTAAGCCATTTAATTGAACTGCTCCGCTGTTTTTTGGGTCTAAGTAATGTTTTATTGAATTAGGGTTTTCCAGCGACCCCTCAACATTCCAGAATTTATTTAATGATGCATATATATCGGGCCCCTTTGGGGAAGAGCAGAAAGATTCTCCTCCGGTTAACGTGCCTACTACACGCTTTTCACTGTCAAGTAGTGGAGATCCCGAAGAACCACCTTCTGTAGCAGCTGTTTCCCAGTTTCTTACAACCCAGAATGAGCCCGGTTCCATATTGTATTTTGGGTTATTTAAACTGCCTATTGCCAGGTTATCTTCTTCAATTGCAACCTTTTTTACTCCACCATTTGGATGATGAATGCCATGAAATGGAGTAGTTGGTGCAGAACTGGCATTCCATCCTAAATAGTAGGGTTGATACTCCTTGGGTGGAATTTGTTTAAATTTAAGCAGTGAGATATCGTGTCTCTCACTTATTAGCACTGAGTCTGCAGAAGCCATAGTCATCTGTAAAGGACCTCTTATGTCTGTTGAGCAAGCCGGAGATTCATAATTGAAAAATGCAACTATATTTCCAGCCACCATATTATATCTTCTATTATTTAGAAAACGACTATCGAAATCATTGTTCAAGCAGTGTGTTGCTGTAAGTACGTAGGGTGTGCCATCTTCTGAACTATTATTTACCAACAAACCAGTGCAGTATGTGGTGCCATTTATTATTAAAGCAACTACTCCACTTCCAGGCTCAATGTCTTCCGGATAGCAAATCAGGTTTGGATGACATGTTTGTGCCGGATCGCGTGGTTCAGATGCTCTGAATATGCCAATGAAATCATGGTTAACTTCACCTATCTCTAGTTCGCCCACATCTGCCGACTCAACAGGTAAATGATATTCTACAATAATCTCATCACCACCAATAGGCTGTATTGGCAAAAGATTTAGATTGGTATTGTTTTCAGAAGTGTATGAACCCAGAATTTCAGATTGATCGGAATTGTAAACAAAAACTTTTGCACTTTCGGGTAGTCTGAATTTTGAAAAAAGTATGTTTATTGAATGGGCTCCCTTAGATCTTATACCTACCCTCCACACTTTTATGTTTCCATAATTGAAAGTTACCCCTGAATTGTCGGGGCGAAGATGAACATCAAACTTATGAGCAAATTCAAGGCTTTTAAAATCGATATTGTCCTGTTGTGAACGCCATAATGCTGCTTGTTCATCAAACTTGGGCATCTCTACAAATAGCTTTTGTGAGGTTCCCAGTAGTCTTGTTGTTGCATCTGCTGATAGGGGTAGTGGTTTACCACCATAGCTTATTTGCCCCGTTATGGATTGAGAAAGAATATATAATATTGAAAAAAGGATAAGTTCACGTTTCATCAACAGCCAGAATTATAAATAATAATGTTTCTGCAAATGTAAGGTTTTTTAAGAAATAGTGGTAATTTTGCGTAGGATAATTGATATTGTTATGATTAAACTTAAACTTAAAGATCTGCTTGACGAGAAAGCAGCATATTATAATAACCCCACATTTATTGAAAACGATCCAATTTCGATACCCCATCTTTTTACAAAAAAAGAAGACAAAGAGATAATGGGTTTCTTTGCATCCATTCTGGCATGGGGGCAAAGAAAGACAATTATAAATAAATGTCACGACTTGATAAAACGTTTCGGTAATGAACCTTACAGGTTTATAAAAGAGCACAGCGAAGAAGACCTTAAAACTATGATAGGTTTTAAGCACAGAACTTTTAATGATACTGATCTGCTTTATTTTATAGATTATTTTAAACGTTTTTATGATGTTTATGACACTTTTGAAGATGCTTTTTTGATAAATGGAGAGTTTAAATCAATTGAGGCGTCTCTTGTACATTTTGAATTCGATTTCTTTAATCATCCTAATGCTCCCAAACGTACACGAAAGCATGTAGCAACACCAGAAA
>CAYZHS010000066.1:0-8891 GCA_964478295.1 uncultured Proteiniphilum sp.
TTTCACACAGAAGACACAATATTATATGCTTCATGCTTTGATGCAAATGGTGGTTTCTTTGAGCCGCTTTTTACAGAAGAGGATGCTATTATTTCAGACTCATTAAATCATGCTTCAATTATTGATGGTGTGCGTTTATGTAAAGCAAAAAGATATCGTTATGCTAACGCAGATGTAAACGATCTGGAAGAGAAACTTAAAGAAGCACAAGCACAACGTTTTCGTATTATCGTAACCGATGGAGTATTCTCGATGGATGGTAATGTGGCACCACTGGATAAAATAATGGAACTTGCCGATAAGTATGACGCACTGGTGATGGTTGATGAAAGCCACTCGGCCGGTGTTGTAGGTGAAAAAGGTAAAGGTGTATCGGAGCTTTATAACCTACTTGGTAAGGTTGACGTAATTACCGGCACGTTGGGTAAGGCATTTGGAGGAGCTATTGGCGGTTTTACTACAGGAAGGAAGGAAATAATTGAGATGCTTCGTCAACGTTCTCGTCCCTATTTATTTTCAAACTCCATACCTCCTATGGTGGCAGCTTCAGGTGTTGAAGCATTTAATATGCTTGAAGAGAACAATGAATTGCAAGACAAATTGCATGTAAATGTAGAATATTTTATATCAAAAATGCAAGAAGCCGGATTTGATATAAAACCCACACAGTCGGCAATTTGTGCTGTAATGCTTTATGATGCAAAACTATCTCAACAGTATGCAGAAGAGCTGTTGAAAGAGGGGATTTATGTAACAGGTTTTTATTATCCTGTTGTACCAAAAGGAGAAGCCAGAATAAGAGTACAACTTTCTGCAGGTCACGAACGTGAACATCTTGATAAAGCAATAGAAGCTTTCATTAAAGTAGGTAAAGCACTAAAAGTAATTTAGTTGAATAGATCTAAATCCTATTTGATTAACTATAGAGATAAATTAGTATTCGAAAAACTTATAAGGATATAAAAGCATGAAAGCAATAGTTAAGTTAAGAGCTGAAAAGGGACTTTGGATGGAGGAAGTGCCTATTCCATCTATTGGCATTAATGATGTTTTAATTAAAATAAAGAAAACATCTATTTGTGGTACCGACTTACATATTTATAAGTGGGATGAGTGGTCGCAGAAAACTATTAAAACTCCTATGACTATCGGACACGAATATGTTGGAGAGATAGTGGATATGGGCAGCGGTGTAGAAAACCTTAAAGTAGGTGACAGAGTAACCGGTGAAGGTCATATAGCATGTGGGCACTGCAGAAACTGTAGAAGAGGTAAGCTGCACGTTTGTGAAAATACAATTGGTATTGGAGTTAACAGAGACGGTGCCTTTGCTGAGTATCTGTCTTTACCGTCAGCTAATGTTGTAAAAGTAGATAGTCGCATCCCCGACGATATTGTATCAATTATGGATCCATTTGGAAATGCTACACATACTGCACTTTCTTTTCCTCTTATTGCTGAAGATGTACTAATTACTGGCGTTGGACTTATTGGTAGTATGGCTACTGCAATATGTAAGTTTGCCGGTGCAAGATATATAGTAGTTAGTGATTTTAGTGAGTACAGACTAGAGATTGCAAAGAAGATGGGGGCAACAGTTACAGTTAATCTTTCAAAAGGTGAAACTGTTGCAGAGGCAGTAAAGAAATTAGGAATGCGGGGATTCGACGTCGGTCTCGAAATGTCGGGCTCTCCTGCAGGCTTCAGAGAAATGATTGATAATATGTATAACGGTTCAAAAATCTCATTACTTGGTATACTACCTAACTCAACTACTGTTGATTGGGATAAAATTATCTTCAAGGCACTAACGCTTAAAGGTATCTATGGTCGTGAGATGTGGGAAACATGGTATCAAATGGAGCAAATGCTGGTTTCGGGCCTCGACTTATCGCCAATCATTACTCACCGTTTCAGTGTAAACGATTTCCAGAAAGGATTTGATGTTATGGAAACGGGTCAGTGCGGTAAAGTGATACTAGACTGGGAGGACTTAAGTAAATAAGTTTATAATTTAATTTTTAGAAGGTTGGCTGCTTTATCAAGCAGGTTAATCTTTTTAAGTAGATGAGTCGTGTTTTCCGACTCATCTATTTTTTCTTCCTCTTCTTGCGGATAACTAAAATCATCTATAAGGGCAATATTCTCTATTCTCCAGTTGTTTAGTCCTGTTGTTTCTCCTAGCAAAAACTTCATCTGCTCAGATGCAATTTTTAATAAATCACTTTGTAAAACAGATTTCTTAACTTGCTCCTTTGCTAGAAACTGAATATCTTGTAAATCTTTCCTGCTAATGAAATTAAACAAATCATCTTCAAAATAGTAGTAGTTAAAGTCGGTTTCTAACGATAATATCTCAGGTTTAGGAAAACTTAATAAATTTATCACTCTATTCTCTTCATCAATTTCCCATTTACACTTGTTTACATCATATCCAATCATAACTTTAGCACGCACAATAACTAATGCTTTTTTTGTAGATGGAATGAATTTGAGCAACTTCTTTGTGTTTTCATAATTAAAGATTTCATTCATTTGTCCCTCTGTAACAACTATCTTAAATACACGTTTTATACTTTCTACAACAGTATGTGAAGATGTTTTAGTTGAAACAGAACTTTTTTTTGCTTGCCTAAGTTGAAATATCAGATAAGTTATAACAGCACCAATAACTATACTTAGCACCATAATTCCTATGATATTATTACTCGAGCCATACTGTGGCCTGAAGAAGGTGCGATAGGAAAAACCTACAATCAACAACAAGATTATAATGGCAGAAGAAATTCCAATTATTACTCTGATTTTTTTTGTCATAATTATCCAAATATGTTTCAATAGACAAAAATAGTAATAAAGGTTTGATTAATAGGGTGTGATTACGTGAAAACATTTATAGTAAAAATTAGTTAGTTGTGACAAATAATTAAAATGATTTCAATATGAATTTTTATAACTAAATTTGCGTTTGATTTTAACAAAGGTGTACTACTAAAATAATAAATAAATATATGAAACAACTTGTTATCTTCCGCCACGGAAAAGCAGAACAGGACACAATGGCAAAAGATGATTATGATAGAGTTTTAACTGAAAGAGGAAAGAGAAATGCTGCTGATATGGGAGCTTTTATACTAAAAAGGAATGGGGTGCCCGACTTAATCCTCTCTTCTTCTGCAAAAAGAGCACATGAAACGGCCATGCTTGCAGCAGAAAGTATGGAATATTCTGTTGATAAAATTCAGACCGACCAGAACCTCTATTTTGCTCCGGCGCGTTGGATTATGAACGTAATTTCTAAATTACCTAATGATATAAATAGTTGTGTATTTGTTGGCCATAATCCTGGTATAACCGATTTAATAAATACACTTGGTGTAAATTTAGATAATTTACCTACTGCATCCGCAGCCTGTTTTGAGTTTAATGTTGATTCTTGGATAGATATAACTACAGATCATGCTAATTTCAAATGGCTGAAAACAGCAAAAGAGTTATGATTGAGAGAAAAGTAACCAAGCAACAATAAGAGTAATAACAACATTAAATGTTTGAGCCGTAAGAAACGACCAAATATATTTTGAGTTTTCTTTCTTAAATATATAACGGAAATCGGTTTCAAGTCCAATACACACAAAAGCAATTGAGAACAATAATTCACGCGAACCTCGGTTAGCGATACGTGATAATTCCTTACCCATTTCCATATTGAAAGCGAAGCTAAATAACAGTGATGCTATAAGAAAACCTAGTACAAATTTCGGAAATCTGGCCCACAAAACACCTGCACTGGGTCGGATTTCTGTATTAGTACCTTTATAAGACCAGTAGATAGAGATAACAAAGGCAGCTACTCCAAGCAATACATTTTGTGCCGATTTTATAATTACACTATACTGTTCGGCTGTTTCCCCAATAAACTTACCCGAAGCTACAACTGCAGCAGTAGTGTCAATAGTGCCACCTAACCACGCTCCTGCAACTTCTTGCGACAGTCCCATTATACCTGCCAGATACGGAAGAAGGTACATCATTGGAATTGCAACAATCAGTACCAGCGAAATTACAAATGAAAGTTTCTTTGGGTTGCCTTTTATTGCTCCACTAGTTGCAATTGCTGCCGATACTCCACAAATTGAAACAGAGCTTGAGAGCAACATCGACATTTCTTTATCTATTTTAAATATCTTTGTGGCAATCCAGAAACTGAAATACCATACAGCAAGTACAACTACTAGTGCTTGCACCATTCCAAGTGCACCTGCACGCATTATCTCTTTAAAAAGAATGGAGCTTCCTAATATCACTAAACCGGCTTTTATGTAATATTCACTTCTAACAGCCGATTCCATCCATTTGGGCAGCCCTACAGTATTCCTTATAGTTAATCCTATAAGCACAGCGAAGAAAACCGATTCAAGACCAATAAGCTTAATAGAATCTAATGAGGATATATAGCTTGCCAATTGTGCTAAAATATAGATTATTGCAAAGGATATCAGAAATTGCCCTTTGTCTTTACTTCCCATAAAAAGATAACCCAAATATGTTAGTAGAGCAACTACCAATGACATATAAATTTTATTCTGCATTACAGAAGGCATTAGAATAACAAATAATAATATAATAGCTCCAATGAGTGTTGCAACCCAGTCTTCGGTACGTAGCGATTTTAACATAATATAATTGGAATGTTTTAACTAAATAAGTATTTAAGTTTCTTGTATGACGTAAGAGTATTCGACAAAAATATGAATATTTTATATAAAATGATGTATAATCTTATAATTATTTAAACAATAGAAAACAGCTAGAAGTCCATAACCCTTTGTTGGTCGATAAAAACAGTAGGTTTATCTATTATATTTGTTGCAGGGCATTGATTGGATTATTTTTGTCATTGGTTTAATAAAAAGTTACTATAATTATATTCTTATGAAGAAACTCTATTTTTTGTCCACAATGCTTTTGATGTCAATCTTGTCACTTTCGGCTCAGTCTTTAATAAGTCGGGGTATTACAGGTGTATTGATTTCTGAGACTACAGATGAACCTGTTCCACAGGCCAACATACGTATACTGCAACAATCAGATAGTGCATTTGTGACAGGTAAGGCTTCAGATTTAGACGGAAGTTTTAGTATTCCGGTTAGAAATGGATCATACATCTTACAAATTTCATTTATTGGCTATAATGATCTTTATAAGAATGTAGAAGTAACATCTTCAAACCCTGTGGTTAAATTAGGTAATTTAACTATGAGTGTAGATAATATTTTGTTGTCTGAAACAGTTGTAACTGCAAAAGCTCCAGAAATTGTTGTAAAAGGTGATACTTTAGAATATAATGCCGACTCCTATAAAGTAACTGAGAGCGCAGTAGTTGAGGATCTTCTGAAGAAGATGCCTGGAGTTGAGGTAGATACAGAAGGGAATATTACGGTAAATGGTAGAACAATAACAAAAATATTAGTTGATGGTGAAGAGTTTTTTAGTAATGACCCAAAAGTAGCTTCAAAAAACTTACCAGCTAATATGGTCGAAAAACTTCAGGTGCTTGAGAGAAGGTCAGAGATGTCTCAAATGACCGGATTTGATGATGGTGAAGAGGAAAACGTTATAAACCTTACAGTTAGGCCTGGCATGAAAGAGGGCTTATTTGGTAATGCATTTGGAGGATATGGCAGTAAGGATAGGTATGAAGGTAACCTCATGGTCAATTACATGAGGAATAATGATCAGTATACCATACTTGGTGGGATAAATAATACTAATAATGCCGGATTCTCAGACCTTGGAACAGCAATGTTTGGTAGTATGGGTGGCAGAGGTGGCAGAGGTGGAATGTTTGGAGGCCGTAATGGTATTTCTACTTCGGGTAATATTGGGGGTAACTTCAGTAAACAATTCTCACCTAAATTAAAGTTTGGCGGTAACGTACGCTACGGATATACAGATACTGAAGTTTTATCTGATGTATTTACACAGAATATTTTAAGTGCGGGAAACACATTGGAAGATGAAACGAACAGATCTAACAATATGAGTCAGAATTTTCATATGGATTTTAGATTAGAATGGGATCCAGATGAATATACTAAATTGATATTCCGTCCCGATGCTTCGGTGTATAATAACACAAGAGCCGAAACCGGTCAGTTTAATACTATCGAAGAATTAACTGCAGAGAGAATCAACAAGGGGCATTCTGAATATAACTCTGAAGGTAAGGGCAGTGATGTTGGAGGTAGACTAGATGTAAGCCGTAAAATTGGAGATGATGGCAGAGTAATAAGTGCTCAAATAAGTGGACAGATTGGTAAGTCTGAGAATAGTGGAAGTAGTATTTCAGAAACTATTTATTACAGAGGTAATCGTCCGAACGATATGATTGATCAGAGGTTCACAAATCAAAATGACAATAACTCATGGCGTGCATATTTTTCATATGTAGAGCCAATAGGCAGAGATAATTTTATACAGCTTGCCTATCAGTATAGGCAAAATAATTCTATGTCAGACAGAGATACACGAACCGAAGATGTGCCAGGGTCGGGCAACTATAATGTGCTTGATACTCTATATAGCAAACGATTAGATAACAGTTTTGTGCGACAGGAGCTGGAACTTAATTTTCAGTCGATAAGAGAGAAGTTCGATTATATGGTTGGGTTTTCTATGCAGCCATCTAGCTCAAGAAACAAAACATTTATTGGCGAAAATATGATTGATACGCTTAGACAAGATGTTATAAACTACGCTCCAATGGCACAATTTAATTATCGCTGGAACAGGAACAAAAATTTGAGATTAAGGTATTTTGGAAGTACAAATCAACCATCTGTTTCTCAACTATCACCTGTTGTAGATATATCAGACCCGTTGAATATCAGGTATGGTAATCCCGATTTAAAACCATCGTTTGAACATAGGTTAAATATAAGATATCGCTCCTCTAATCCCGAAAAAGCAAGTTCTTTTAATGCTTTTGCAAATGCAGGATACATGACCAACGATGTTGTGCCTTTTACCGCAACAAATATCGAAACAGGAAGAAAAACTACTACATACGATAATATTGAAGGAAACTGGAATGCTAATGGACGTGTTATGTTAAACGTTCCCTTTAAAAATATTAAGTTCTCATTATTCTCAATGTCATTTGCAAGTTATAACAACACCAACGGTTACACTGGTTATGAAGACGCAAATGGTACAATAACAAGAGAAAAGAATGTAAATAAGAGATACTCACTAACCGAAGCTTTAGGTATAAATTATCGCTCAGAGCAATTTGATTTCAGCGTTCGTGGAAATGTAAATTACAATAGTGTAAACAACAGTCTTGAAGGACAGCAAAACCAAGAGTATTTTAACTATGGAGCCAATGCCAGTACTTCGATATACCTGCCTTGGAATTTTACACTAGAGAGCGATATAAACTACTCAACAAACTCCGGCTATGCTGATGGTTTTGAGCAGAATGAGTGGTTATGGAATGCATCTCTTCAGAAAACTCTATTTAAACAAAAGAATGGAACAATACGTTTTAAAATATACGATATATTGCAACAGAGAAGTAATATAAGTAGAAGCGTTTCATCAAATTATATACGTGATACTACAACAAATACCTTAACAAGCTACTTTATGGTGCATTTTGTATATCGATTCAACATCTTTAAAGGAGGTGCCACACAAGGCGATATGATGCAAAACAGAAGAGGCCCGGGTGGTGGACATGGTAGAATGTAGAGCAAATTAATTCTATTATTATGGATAACAAAATAATAAGAAGTAGACAGATAGCATGGAATAATGTATTTGTACATATACTATTATGGGGGGTAATCTTTATCCTCCCATACTTTTTTATGGATACCGAACAGGTGTTCAATTGGCGTCCTTTTCTAAGGTCACTGCCCGAAATGATAGGCTTTATGCTAGTGTTTTATATAAACTACTTCATACTTATTCAGAAGTTGCTGTTTAAGGGAAAAACAAAGACTTTCATAATCTATAATGTTCTGTTGATTGCAGTTGTTGCTCTACTTATGTATTATGGCAGAGGTTGGCTTGAAACTGTTTTGCCTCAACTAAGACCAAGGTGGCGTGGGCGTAGAGGAAGTGGCATATCATTAATGCATATTATTAGAAACTCCACATCACTTTTCTTAATGCTGGGACTGAGTGTTGCGTTTAAAATGACCTACAGGTTGTTTGAAGTGGATAATGAGCGTAAGGAGTTGGCAAAAGCTAAATCAGAGGCTGAATTGCAAAATTTAAAGAATCAGATAAATCCACATTTCCTACTCAATACTCTAAATAATATTTATGCGCTTATAGAATTTGACCCTCCAAAAGCACAAAAAGCCGTCGTGAGTCTGAGCAAACTTCTTCGGCACCTTTTATACGACAATAATCAAGCCTATGTGCCCTTGAGACAAGAGGTTAATTTTATGCGTAATTATATAGATTTAATGAGGATAAGACTGTCTGACAATGTTAAGCTCACAGCTGTATTTTCTAATACTGAAAAAGGGAATACCCTAATTCCTCCTTTAATTTTTATATCTTTGATAGAAAATGCATTTAAGCATGGTATAAGTGGAGACAAACCCTCGTTTATTGATATATTATTTGAGGAGCAGTCAGACGGTAAAGTGAAGTTTGAGTGCAAAAACAGTTATTTCCCTAAATCAGAAACAGATAAAAGTGGCAGCGGAATAGGTCTTGATTTGGTGAAAAGAAGACTAGAACTATTAAATCCAGGAAGCTACGTGTGGGAGACAAAAATTGAAAATGATACATACTTTACTATGCTGATACTTGATACAAAAAAAATAGTAGATGGTACTGAATTGTTGGATAGTTGATGATGAGCCATTGGC
>CAYZHS010000067.1:0-438 GCA_964478295.1 uncultured Proteiniphilum sp.
TATTTAAAACAACTCATATTTAGGATATTTTATTTCAAAATTACAATAAGTGAAATCTTTTAATACAGATTTGCTTAATAATTACACCCTAAGCTTACTGAATTTTATCGAAAAAAGAGTAGAAAAAAGGGGGCTACTGTCTGAGCTTGACATTTTTTTATGTAAGTTTGCATCCGATGAAAGAAAAACTATTTATATCTCTAATTGTGTGGGCAGTTTGTGTGTCAATTGCCTATCCTCAGGCACATATAATTATGCCTGATTCATCACAAATATCTACCAGTCCCGACTCGTTATTTCAGCCACAATCTGATAATGAACAAAGGTCGCATCTAGATCACCTTATACACGATCATGGAGCTGAAGCCGATTCGCTTAAAGAGATTGCACAAATGAGCTTTTGGACAATCAGTCAGAGAACTGCCGATAGATTACCGG
>CAYZHS010000067.1:448-7893 GCA_964478295.1 uncultured Proteiniphilum sp.
ACACATTACTACACAACTATCAGCACTCAACACTTCCCGATGGACAATCTGTAGCAATGGGATTTCTGGCACCTCTGGGTTCACCATCATACTCAAAAATATTCTTCGATCGTAACGAGCCAGACCAGTTTGTGTTTAACGAGCCATATGCAAACTATCTTAAAACTGTAGAGAATCAGCATTTTATAAATACCCGAGTTCCGTACTCACGCTTAGATTATCAGAGAAGTGGCAATAAGCAAATGAGAGAAGAGAGGTTTGAGGCGAGGCTGACATCAAACTTTGGTGAAAGCTTAAATGTGGGTATGGATGTAGACCTGGTAAATTCAAAAGGTTTCTATAATTCACAATCTGTTAAGCACAACAACTTCATACTTTTTGGTAACTATATAAGCGACAGGTTTGAAGGGCATGCATTTATGAATATAGGTAAGATAAGTAATTTCGAGAATGGGGGAATTACAGATGAGACCTTTATTACCAATCCTGAGGCTATTCAGCAAAGTTTTACCACAAGAGATATTCCGGTTAAGTTTAACAATACCTGGAATACTGTTAAGAACAACAGATTTTTTCTTTCCGGAAGATATAATCTGGGATATGTAGAAGCACCAAAAGACACTCTAACAAGAGTTCAGGGCGATTTTGTGCCAGTTGCGAGTGTTGGATTTTCATCTCAATATACACAACAGTACCGTAGGTTTTTGTCGCACGACACAGCCTTTGTTAATGTCAATGGAGTGCAGATGCAGAGGATAGATCAGTTTTATACAAACAGGTATTATAACCATGCAGTTGATGATAGTACACATTACAGTTCTTTCAAAAATACACTATCGTTAAGCATGCGCGAAGGCTTTAAAGATTGGGTGAAATTTGGACTCACTGCATTTCTTGAGTACGATTTGAGAGATTACACAATGCCCGATACTGTTGCATTTGCGCGCAAAAGTCATAAAGAGAGTGCAGTAACAATAGGGGGTGTTTTAAGCAAACAGCAAGGCGATAATTTATTGTTTAATGTTCGGGCCGACTTAGGGGTGCTGGGGGTAAACCTGGGGGAGTTCAGAGCAATAGGTAGTGCAGAAACTGGCTTTGATATTGCAGGAAGGCGAACTTCTTTATCGGCCGAAGCGTATATAAAGAATTTAAGACCCAAGTATCTTCAAAATAATTATCATTCAAAATATTTTAGCTGGAACAACGACTTTGGCGATATTCGCAGAGTTTATTTAGGGGGCAAGCTTGTAATTCCTTTTACCAACACTATAATTAGTGCAGGGGTAGAAAATTTACAGAATTATATCTACTTTAATGAAGATAAAAATATTGCGCAAGAGAGTGATAATATACAGGTTCTTTCAGCAAAGATCGACCAGAATATAAGATTAGGCATATTTCATTGGGACAACCAGGTGGTGTATCAGAAGTCGAGTAATCAGATGGTAGTACCTCTTCCCGAATTGAGTCTTTACTCAAATATGTATTTAAAAACAAAAATTGTAAACGAGCTCACTGTGCAATTTGGTGTAGATGCACACTATCATACAAAATATTATGCACAGGGTTATGAGCCTGCTCTTTTGCAGTTTTACAACCAGCGTGAGAAAGAGATTGGCAATTACCCAATATCAACTGTTTATCTGAATATGCATTTAAAACAGACCCGATTCTTTTTAATGTTTTATAATGTTGCTTCGAAGGTTATTAAACCTCAAGAGTATTTCTCGATACCCGGATATCCGGTTAATCCTTTTGGGTTGAAGTTAGGCTTGTCTATCAACCTTCTTAACTAATTAACAGACTAAACTTTAAGATATATTGTTTCCATGATTTCAAAAAAGCAGCTATATTTTTATGTTTTGTTGCTGATTGTTGTAGTTATAGCAATGGTGATGTTGAGAATCTCTATTGATGAAAATTCGCAACCCAATGCATTACGCGACTACAACGATATCATAAAGCATGGTGAAATGAATGTTGTAACCGACTATAATGCAATAGGGTATTATGTTTCGGGCGATACTGTTCAGGGATTTCAGTATGAAATGATAAATGCTTTAACAAGGGATTTTGGAATAAAGGTAAACATCTTTCTGGAAAATAGTCTTGAAGAAAACCTGAAAGGATTGGAGGAGGGTAGGTACGATTTGGTTGCAAGAAATATTCCTGTTAACAGTGATTTGAAGGGTAAGTTTAATTTTACTGAACCATTAAACTTCAACAAACTTGTTTTAGTGCAACGTAAGGCAGAGTATAACCATGAGATTGAGCCGTTGAGGCAACATCTCGAACTTGCTAAAAAGACTGTCCACGTGGCCAGTGGATCGCCATCAATACTTAGGCTGGATAATCTTTCTCATGAGATTGGAGATACAATTTATGTAAAAGAGAATACTACCTATGAAGCGGAGCAGTTGGTTATGATGGTAGCTTCGGGTGAAATAGAATTTACGGTGTGCGACGAGAAAGTGGCTCAACAGCTTTCCGAAATATTGCCGGAAATAGATATTGCAACTGATATAAGCTTCACTCAGATTGAATCGTGGGCAATAAGACTCAATTCGCCCGTATTGCTTGATAGTGTAAACAGCTGGCTTGCCAGATTTAAGGAGACACGTGAGTTTAAAAATATTCTGAATAAATACTATTAATCTCCATTTTACATGAAAAGAGCGATTACCATATAGGCAATCGCTCCAAAAGATAATAAAAAACCAAATTACTTATCTGGTACCATTAGGCATTCTCCTGCCACTTCTGTTGATATCACGAATGCTATCTTGTCTCTTTGTGCGAAGCTCTTTCCACGCATCTAGCTTCTCTTTTCCGATAATTGCTTCAAGTTGAGCATCATTTTCGGCAACTGCCTTATTTCTCATATCTTGCATCTCTTTTCTGCGTGCTTCTCTATCATTTCGCAACTGATCTCTCTTAGCTCTGTTTTCAGCTACCTGTTCAGTTCTTTCCTTATCAAACTTTTCAAATAATGCTTCAACTTTTACCTTCTCTTCATCGTTAAGTTTTAATTCCTTTGCCATATACTCAGCCCTGTCTTTGGCTGTCCAATTTCTCCTGAATTCTCTGTTTTGAGCATTCAATGAGAAACTCAATGTTAAAAGGCCAATAATAGCCAAAACTGTAAACTTTTTCATAATGTGAACTTTTATGAATGAATAATTAATTAAAAAACTTCTATTGATAAGACGCCGAAATTTAGGCAATAGTTTAATCATAAAAAAATATATCTTGCTAGTAGTCTGCTGTTAAGGCCCTAAATGAAGAGTGTTGATAGAACGGTTTTTCGCTTTCGTAGTAAAATAATGTTTATTCGTCGATAAAATATACTCTTTAGTATATTATGCTAAAATTTATCTTAATTAACAGCTTTTTCGCAGAAAATAGTATCTTTGAATTGAAAAGAGAAGATGGACGTATAAAAACAGCTTAAGGTGGGAGAGAAAAAGTTTAAGGCAGATAACGGAAATGCAGGCGTTTTTTGGGGAGTATTAATATTTATACTTCTTGGCTATATTATTTATGGTTTCATCAATTCCGATAGAGTGTGGTCGATGATACTCTATCTGGCATTTGCAATTGTATTTACTTTGTCGATAACAATAAAAGAGTATGCTATTACAGAGCTCAATTTTTTAGAGGTTCGTTTTCTTGTTAAGTTCTTCACTAAGAATAAGAGAATAGCAATTGGCGATATAATTGGTTTAAAGAAGCTGAAAAACAATCAGCTACGAATAGACCTCGTGCGTGGCTTTGAAATATTAAAAGTAAAGGAAACAGATATCGACGCACTTATATATGAACTGAGAGAACGAAACCCCCGAATTAAGATGGCGGATGATAATTAAAATATCTCTTCCCTTGGATATCTTTCTTCAACCTTACTAAACAGATAAGAGGCAATTGCACCTACTATAAAAAGCAATAGACTGAAAATCAGCGATGCTCCAAATCCCAACCCCGCAGCATCCAGTCCCTCGGGTGTAAATGCAGGAAATACAACTGTAGGGAATATAGCCAAAGACGACCCGATTACCATACCAAGAATAAAGTGATACATTCCGGAATAGTATTTGCGGAACATCCACGACGCTATTTTAGCAAAAAGCAGCACACAAATGATAAACCCAATGATAAGCGGAATAATAACCCCGAAGTCGAAATCCTTAATTCCAATAGCCATCTTATCGTAAAGTCCAAAGTATATTAGAAAATTAGAAGGACTCATTCCCGGAATAATCAATCCCAGTCCCATTAACAGCCCCGAGCCCAACCAGATAAAGAAATTGGGTGTTACCTCTGTCAACTGTTTTCCACCAATAACCATAAGGGTGAAGATGGCAGCTGTAGAAATTAAAAGCGTAATTATATCAGACGATTTTCTGCCCTCTTTACCTGCAGTTTTATAAAGAGAAGGAAAAGTGCCGGCAACAAATCCCACAAATAGACAAACAAACTGTGCTGCATATTTGCCAAACGCTTTTTCAACAACAACAGCAAATAAAACTATTCCAATTGCGGCACCAATGCCAACAGGAATAAAATAGATAATATTCTTAATAAAGTTTTCGCGTAGGTTGGCAAGAAATTTTATGATCCTGTCGTACAAGCCAAAAATAACAGCTAACACCCCTCCTGAGAGTCCCGGAAGTATAAACCCTATTCCTACAAGAGCACCTTTAAGCAGACGTATAAACCAGTCCGCTACAGGCGAAATAGACTTAGTTGTATTATTTGTGTTAATATTATTTTCTTTAATACCTGTGGTTTCTTTTTCTTGTTGTTCAGCCATTACAAAAACATTTAAATAGAAACGGCAAAGATACAGTTTACAAATCAATTCAGAAAGTATAAAGCAAACTGTTCACCTCAACTTTATGAAAATCTCAAGAGCTTAAAAATAGGAGTGTACAACATCAATCTTATCCGATTTAATCATATCAGCCGGATTAGTTCCCGGTTCTCCTTCAGGTATTGTAGCGTTTAACTTTTCAAAATGCTCTATCCAGAAAGGGTCTGTAAGGCCACTCTCTATATTTTTAAAAGACATTGATAAAGACTCAAAAATAGGATTGTCTGACGAATCGATAAATGCAAACCTAACAAGTTCACTACAGTAAAAAGAGTTGTTATTCTCATCATATAAAAAATCATACTCTTTACCAATTTGCATAGATGCTCTTTTTATTGCATCAGGAATAGTGTAATTAAAATCCTCTTTCAATCTGCCAACCGTGATAAAAGTTCTGTTCTCAAGAGAGGCAGCATCTTCAAAAAAATCTTTCAGTTTAGTTCTAACAACCCCACCATCCGGTACTGCTTCAATTACAAATATCCCGTTGTTTTCAATAGTTACAATTCCCACATGCGAATATGGAATCTCAGAAATATCAGAAGTGCTGTTTTTAATAGCTTCGGTAAAAGAAGAACCCTCTGCGCCCACCGAAAACAACAGATCGCCATCCTTCAGTTCAAAAGATTTGTCTGAAGATGTACAACCCGAAGAGAAAATAAATAATATCAAACAGAAGATAAAAGTAGTCATTTATAATAATCTATTTCAATTTAAAAAGTCCCCCAAAAATACCACGGGTAATAGTTTTTCCAAGCTGATAACTGATTTGTCTTTTTGTACTCTTGCCAACCTGTTCCAGAAGATCGCCCAAAATACCTTGTTCCTCTTTTCTCTTTCTGGCTGCTTCACGCTTAGCCCTCTCTTCCTCTCTGGCAGCTTTCTCTGCCTCTTTTTGAAGTCGAACCCTCTCTTTTTCTTCGGCAGCTAAACGTCTCTCTTCTTCAAGCAGATTTTGCTTGTTAGACAATATCTCATAAGCAGACTCCCTGTCGATAAGATCTTCATATACACCATAAATTAGTGAGCTGCGAATTATCTGATCTCTTTCGCCCACTGTAATTGGTCCAATCTGTCCCTGAGGAGGCAAAATGTTTGCCCTTTCAACCATTTGCGGTGCACCCTTTTCATCAAGAAAAGATACAAGAGCCTCGCCCGTATTAAGCTGGGTAATAGCTTCTACAGTGTCAAATTTAGGGTTAGCGCGAAAAGTGTTTGCAGCCACCCTCACAGCCTTCTGGTCGTTTGGAGTGTAAGCCCTTAGTGCATGTTGAACTCTGTTGCCTAGCTGACCCAAAATACTTTCGGGTATGTCTGCAGGATTCTGAGTACAGAAATATATTCCCACCCCTTTTGATCGAATCAGTCTCACTATCTGCTCCACCTTTTCTAATAACGAACTTGGCATATCATTAAACAGCAGATGAGCCTCATCAAAGAAAAATACAAGCTTAGGTTTATCCATATCGCCAACCTCGGGAAGTGTATCATACAAATCGTCGAGCAACCAGAGCAGAAAGGTTGTATAAACCCTGGGAGAGTTCATCAGCTTATCGGCGGCAAGAATGTTTATCACACCTTTACCCTCCTCTGTTTGAATAAAATCTGTTATCTCAAGGTTAGGTTCACCAAAGAACTTATCGGCACCCTCACTCTCTATTCTCATCAATCCACGCTGAATTGCTCCGATACTAGCAGGTGATATATTGCCATATTTAGTAGTAAAATCCTTTCTGTTATCGCCTATAAACTGAAGCATCTTCTGCAAATCCTTCAAATCTATCAAGAGCAGATTGTTATCGTCGGCAATCTTAAATGCCATAGTTAAAATTGCACCCTGTGTTTCATTAAGGTTAAGCAAACGCTCAAGCAGAAGCGGTCCCATAGATGTAACAGTTGTGCGCACAGGATGTCCTTGCTCGCCAAAAACATCCCAAAACCTAACAGGAAAAGGTTTATATTCAAACCCTTTTTCCTTCAGATTATACGCATCTACACGTTTGTTTACACTCTCTTTATTACCGCCAATTTTTGCCACACCCGACAAGTCCCCTTTCATATCAGCAGCAAACACAGGTACCCCCATCTCGCTAAAAGTTTCAGAAAGTGTTTGAAGAGTAACAGTTTTTCCTGTTCCCGTAGCACCGGTAATCAGTCCGTGACGGTTTGCCATTTTAGGTATCAGGCAAACTTCTTTTTCATTGTTAATGGCTATAAAAGCACGATTGCTGTTATCGTACATATAAATATGTTTTTTGGTTTGTAGTAATAGCAAAGTTAAACAAATATTTTAATACAAGTTATTAAATCAACGCTTATGTTAATGCATTGAAAACTAAATATTAATTCAATAAAAACTAAATATTAATACAAAGTACAAACGCAAGCGCAATAAATAGTCCCGTTAAAGAGGTTATTTTCAGATACGGGTCAAGCTCATGGCCACTTTTAAATCTTATATCCCTAAGAATTTTAAATAGAAGAAGAAAAATAATCAGGTAAATATATCTGTACCATGGATTTGGAGCATACAAATAACTGAATGAGAGTAAGCTGAAGAATGATGTGAAAGTCA
>CAYZHS010000067.1:7903-8827 GCA_964478295.1 uncultured Proteiniphilum sp.
GAACCAGTGTTGTGAAGCAAATAAGTTGCTAAAGGAAAGGAAACAGAAAAACGAGAAGAATGTTAATGTACTATGATATATCTTAGCCTTATTAATTCCAAGTTTAACAGCAATTGTATTTTTGCCCGACTTCCTATCATTGTCGATATCACGCATATTGTTTATATTCAGAATCATTGTGCTTATCAAACCAATAGATACTGAAGGTAAAACAGGAATAAAGTCGAATGAATGAGTGTGTAAAAAGTAGGTTCCAATTACGGGTACGGGACCAAAAAATATAAATGCAAAAAGATCGCCCCAGCCTCTATATCCATATGCATGCTTTCCCATAGTATAAAAGAGGGCAGCAATTATGCATAATATCCCGATGATAAGGAGTGATAACCATGCAGCCCTGTTTACAAAAGGGGCAATTTTAAATACCAGAACAGAACCCGAAAGCAGGCACAGTGCAATAAAAACTATAATAGCCCTCTTCATCTGTGTGGCAGTTATCAAACCTCCCTGTACAGCACGAGTTGGACCCAAACGTTTACCCGTTATGTCAGTGCCCTTTTGATAATCACCCAGGTCGTTGGCCAGGTTGGCCAGAATCTGAATGGTTACTGCCAGAATCATTGCGAAGGTAAAGATGATTATATCCATCTTACCTTCATGCAAAGCTATTCCGCTACCCATTATTACGGTAGCTACGGCAAGAAACAGGGTGCGCAGTCTGAATGCTGAAATCCAATCTTTTGCAGACGCCATTATACTGCTCGGTTTATTAGTATGAACGAGCAAAAATAACTCTTTGAGCAGATGGCTTACCTGTTACCATGCACACACCGGGCGTTTTATCGCCATCAAGAGGTATGCAGCGTATTGTTGCTTTTGTATCATTCTTAATAAGCTCTTCGGTTTCAGGTGTACCATCCCAGT
>CAYZHS010000068.1:0-8824 GCA_964478295.1 uncultured Proteiniphilum sp.
CATCACTTGCCTTTTTCTGGTTAATGGCCTTTAGTTCTGCCACACACGATATTGCAGCAGATGGATTTTACATGCTTGCACTTGACGATTCGAAACAATCTTTTTTTGTAGGTATACGCAGCACCTTCTACCGTTTTGCCTCAATAACCGGTCAAGGCCTATTAATAATACTTGCCGGTTATTTAGAAAACTCTACTTCCAACATACCATACTCATGGAGTCTAACATTCTTTATAATGTCGGGGCTCTTCGTTGCGTTCTTTATATACCATCACTTCATACTCCCCTATCCTACAAATGACACAGGAAAAGCTGCAAACACACCAAATGAAGTTATGAAGGAGTTCGGCAACACTTTTAAATCGTTTTTTACAAAAAAAGGTATAGTTTTGGCATTATTTTTTATTCTGATATACCGACTAGCAGAAGCTATGCTTGTGAAGTTGGCATACCCGTTTTTACTCGACCCTCGTGAGGTTGGAGGATTAGGATTGAGAACACAAGATGCAGGAATTGCTTACGGCACCGTTGGCGTAATAGCACTTACACTAGGTGGAATAATTGGAGGTATTTTAGCATCTCGTAAGGGTTTAAAATATTGGTTATGGCCAATGGCATTATCAATAACTCTACCTAATGTTGCATATCTGTTTATGGCACTCTTTCAGCCCGAAAACTTCATATGGGTTAATTTAGCAGTTGCAGTTGAACAGTTTGGTTATGGTTTTGGATTTACAGCCTATATGTTGTTCATGATTTATTTCTCACAAGGAGAACATCAAACTGCTCATTACTCGATTTGCACAGGATTTATGGCATTTGGAATGATGCTCCCCGGAATGGCTGCCGGATGGATTCAGGAACAGATGGGTTATGTAAACTTTTTCATATTAATTATGATTCTTACAATTCCTACATTACTGATTATTCCTTTTATGAAAATTGATAAGGATTTTGGCAGATCAAAAAAAGAGAGTTTGCCTGCTGTTGATGATTGAATGAATATTTTAAAATAACTATCAATATATAAATTCAAACTTTTTATAAAGGGATAAAAACAGAAGTAAAAAACTTAAAATATATTATCTTTACAAAATAAATTAATCGAATAATATTCTGAAAAAATATTTAATTACGTAAATCTATGAATAAAATTGCTTCACCACAGCAGAGTGGCAGATTACTTTCACTTGATATACTTCGCGGAATAACTATTGCAGGTATGATTTTAGTTAATAATCCAGGATCTGGCAGTTCTGTTTTTGCCCCTCTTAAACATGCTCATTGGCATGGTCTGACACCTACAGATTTAGTGTTCCCATTTTTTATGTTTATTATGGGAGTATCTACTTTTATGTCTCTACGCAAATTCAATTTCGAACCTTCTCGAAGTGCAGTTTGGAAAGTAGTGAAACGAACATTGCTTATTTTTTTAATTGGACTTGGATTAGCTTGGTTTGGACAGTTAACGGGTGGTTTGGCCAGAGGTGAATCTTTTGGTGAAGCATCAACACATTTCGACACATTACGTATATTGGGTGTTTTGCAGAGATTAGCACTCGCTTATGGACTTGCTGCTTTAATAGCATTGTTTGTAAAAAGTAAATATCTTGTATCAACAATTGTTGTGATGCTAGTAGGGTATTTTGTAATTTTATTATTTGGCAATGGATTTGAGTTGTCGGAACAGAACATCATTTCAGTTGTAGATAGGGCTTTATGGGGACCAAATCATATGTATAAGGACTGGACATCAGATGGAGTAAGAGTTGCTCTGGATCCTGAGGGTTTATTAAGCACAATGCCTTCAATTGCACATGTATTGATAGGCTTTTTGTTTGGTAAAATAATTGTTGATAATAAGGATAATCACAAGCGAGTAGAGAAATTGCTTATATGGGGAACTGTACTTGCATTTTCGGGTCTTCTCCTACAGTATGGTTGTCCGATTAACAAGAAGATTTGGAGCTCAACATTTGTATTAGTTACAACTGGTTTTGCTGCACAGTTATTAGGTTTACTTATATGGATAATTGATATAAATAAAAAGCAAAAATGGAGTAGATTCTTCCATGCTTTTGGTGTTAATCCTCTTATAGTATATATTTTTGCTGTAGTTATATCTAATTTGCTTTCAAATATAAGGTTTAGCTGGAGTGGAGAAACAGTCTCCTTAAAATCATTTACATATACTGTATTAATTCAACCATGGGCTGGAGATTATTTCGGTTCACTGGTTTATGCATTACTTTTTGTAAGTTTCTGCTGGCTGTTTGGATATATATTATACAAGAGGGATATTTATATAAAAATCTAAGATTGAAGATATTAATAACAGATAGCGGAGCAACCAAAGCAGATTGGTTCCTAGTGGAAAATGGTGAAATATTACACTTTTATTCCGGAAAAGGAATAAGTCCAGTCTTTCAATCGCAGCAAGAAATATTGTTTGAACTAAAAGAGCATGTTTTACCTGTATTTGAAAAATGGAAAGTTGAGGCAATCTATTTTTATGGTGCAGGATGTACGACTGAGAATATCCCAATTGTACATCATGCACTGAATCGCTCATTCTCAACAGACAAGATTGGGGTTTACAGCGACCTGCTGGCTGTTGCTCACAGTTTATGTGGAAATAATGCAGGAATAGCTTGCATACTTGGCACAGGAAGCAATTCGTGTGAATGGGATGGCAGAGTTATTGTAAATCATATCCCACCATTGGGTTTCATACTTGGAGATGAGGGAAGTGGGGCACATATGGGAAAAAAACTGCTTGGAGACGCACTCAAGAACAGATTGTCGTATGGTTTGAAAGAGAAGCTGTTTGAAAAGTATCAATTAACACAAGCAGTTATAATTGACAAAGTATATCGTCAACCCTACCCTAGTCGTTTCTTAGCAAGCTTATCACCTTTTATAAAAGACAATTTATGTGATGAGTCGATTAGACGAATTGTAAAGGAAAGTTTTAATGATTTCTTTGAGAGAAATATCATGCAGTATAATTATAAGCAATTAGTAGTGAACTTTGCTGGTTCAATTGCATGGTATTACTCCGACTTATTACATGAAGCGGCTAAAGCAAAGAGTGTGAGAATTGGAAAGATTATCAAATCGCCAATGGAAGGACTGATTGTATATCATAATTTAGATAAATAACTTAGCTGATATATGAGTTTTGTTAGAATTACAGAACAAACATCATTGTATGATGATTTGGACAAGAAAACTATCAATGAGATTCTTACAGAGATTAACGAAGAGGATCGGAAAGTAGCTCTTGCAGTAGAAAAAACAATTCCTCAGATAGAAAATCTTGTAAACGGAATAGTTGAAAGAATGCTGCGAGGGGGCAGGCTCTTTTATATTGGTGCTGGCACTAGCGGAAGGTTGGGAGTACTTGATGCATCGGAAATTCCTCCTACTTTTGGTATGCCCGACACATATGTCATTGGATTAATTGCTGGAGGTGACACCGCATTGCGTAAACCGGTAGAAGCTGCTGAAGATAATTTACTGGGAGGTTGGGAAGAGCTGACAAAATATAATATAAACACAAATGATGTATTGGTGGGAATTGCTGCTTCGGGCACAACACCATACGTAATTGGAGCATTGCATAAAGCACGCGAAAACGGTATATTAACTGCCGCTATCTGCTGTAACCCCGACTCTGCAGTAGCTAATGAAGCTGAGATTAAAATTGAACCAATTGTTGGACCCGAATATATAACTGGAAGCACACGCATGAAATCGGGAACTGCTCAAAAGCTGGTACTAAACATGATTTCAACTACCACAATGATTAAAATTGGAAGAGTAAAAGGCAATAAAATGGTTAATATGCAGCTCACAAACCAGAAGTTAGTAGACAGGGGTACCAGAATGATTGTTGAAGAACTATCAATTAGTTACGAACAAGCAAATAATCTATTACTATTACATGGCTCGGTAAGAAAAGCAATAGATAGCTATAAAAGCCGAAAGGATAAATAAAACTAAACTCACCAAAAGAACCACTTTAATTGGTTAACTTTGTTATATTGACAATTTAAACTAAAAATCATATGCACATAGAAAGAGTAACTGAAATTAATGATAATATACTTACTGCTTTTCAGAAGTTTATACCAGATTTAACTAACGAAACAGATAGATTTCCAACTAAAGAAGATCTTGAAAAGGTTGTTAGTTCATCAAATAATTATTTATTAATGGCCAGAGAAGGTGATGATATAATTGGCACTCTTACTTTGGTTTTTTATTGGGTACCTTCGGGTGTAAAAACTTGGATTGAAGATGTTATTGTTGGAGAAAATGCTCGTGGCAAAGGTGTTGCCACTGCGCTAATGTGGCACGCATTAAACCTGGCACGCGAAAAAGGGGCAGAAAAAGTAGACCTCTCTTCACGTCCGTGTAGAGAGGCTGCTAATAATCTATATATAAAATTGGGGTTCGAAAAAAGAGACTCCAATATGTATAGGCTCTACATTTAAGGAATACGATATATTATACTGTTAATATTCATTCCGGCACCTACAGAGGCTAGAACTATATTTTCATTGCTATTTACAGCATGTTCATCAAGCTCATTGCGAGTAAGTAGGTCAAGCAGTGTTGGCACAGTTGCTACTGATGAGTTGCCAAGCCAGGAGATAGTCATAGGCATTATTGATTCCGGCACCTCTTTTATTCCATAAAGATTGAATAATCGTTGAAGTATTGCATCATCCATTTTGCCATTAGCCTGATGAATAAGCACTTTAGCAATTTCTGTAATGTTCATATTCAACTTATCCAGTCCAGCTTTTATTGTCTTAGGAACATTCTCAAGGGCATACTGATATAAACGACGACCATTCATTTTAAGGTAATAATCGCCTTTTTTTGCAAGATCTGCATTATATGAATAACCCATACGAAGCATATAGGCATAATCTAATGCATCACTACGTGAATTATGACCTAATATACCAATCGGTGTATCGCTCTCTCTTGCTTCAATAACTGCTGCTCCTGCACCATCTGCATAAATCATACTATCACGGTCGTGAGGGTCTGAAATACGAGAAAGAACGTCTGCACCAACAACAAGAATCTTTTTGGCATCTCCTGAGCGAATATAGTAATCGGCCTGAATTACTGCCTGAACCCAACCTGGACACCCAAATAATAAATCATATGCCACTGCTCCTGGATTTGCTATTTTTAGTTTATTTTTCAAACGAGCAGCCATGGTAGGCAAAATATCTATTGCGATGTTATCAACTCTTGTTTCACCAAAGTTATGTGCAAAAATTATATAGTCGAGTTCTTCTTTATCAATACCGGCAGCCTCAATAGCCCTCTGTGAAGCAATTAATGCCAAATCGCTGGTAGATTCATTATCCTCAGCATATCTTCTCTCTGCAATAGTGGTAATCTCTTCAAACTTTTTAGTTATATCACTATTTAGAGATGGCAACTTTTCTCCGGTTGAGTCGTAGAACTCATAAGAATTAAAATGTTCATTCTTTATCTGTTTAGTAGGAACATAACTACCTGTACCTGTAAATACACTATATATTTTACTCATTAAAAAAATTATTGATAATTAAACAATCCGTTTTATTGTTAACAAAGATATGAAATATTATTCAATGTAAAACCAGCTTATAAAATAGTAATTATATTATAAACAATATACGACTAAGAAAGTTGGCAAAAGTTAATATATTATTACTGTGTTAATTATTAGAAATATCCTCAAAAAGTTTCAGATCAAAAAATGTTGCTGCAGCTGTTATATGATCAAACACATCAGATACAATTGCTTCATATTCAACCCAATCGGTAGTTGCTGTAAAAAAATAGAGTTCCAATGGCATACCCTTTTCATTTGGCTGCAATTGTCTCACAATCAACAACAATTCTTTATGAACTTTAGGGTGATTTTTCAGGTAGTTGTAAATATATTGCCTGTATAGCCCAATGTTTGTTAGATTGCGACCATTTATAAGAAGAGATTTATCAATTGCTTGCTCCTGGTTATATTTATCAATCTCGTTTACTTTATCCTGTACATAATCTGAGATATACTCTATCTTTTGTAATTTCTCTACCTCTTCAGGATTTACAAACCGAATTGTGCCCTGTTTTATATGTACAGAACGTTTAAGTCTTCTTCCACCTGCCTCCTGCATACCACGCCAGTTCTGAAATGAGTCGGAAACAAGTGCATATGGAGGTAATGTTGTAATTGTTTTGTCGAAGTTTCTAACTTTTACAGTTGTTAGAGTTATCTGTATCACATCTCCATCGGCTCCGTATTTGGGCATTGTTATCCAGTCGCCAATTCTTACCATATCATTTGCACTTACCTGCAGACTAGCAACAAATCCCAAAATAGAATCCTTAAAAATTAACATAGTTATTGCTGATCCTGCACCAAGTCCTGCAAGAACAACACCTGTTTCTTGTCCGGTAAGAATAGAGAACAGAATAACGAAACCAAAAATATATAAAATTATCTTTAGGACCTGTACATAGCTGTCGAGGGGTTTATCTTTTAGGCTTGGTCTCATTCTCAGAGAATCGGATGCTGCATTTATAACCGACATGATAAGCCATATTACATAAAATATCAGATAAATATCTGCAAGTTTATCCATTAAAACCATCAGTTTAGGGAATTGATCGAAAACTATTGGAATAGATCCTTTTACAATACTAAATGGAATTATCATTGCCAAATAGTGAGGGAACCTCCTGTTTGCCAAATGACCTAAAATTGGCAATTTTGTAATATTTGCCGATCTGTGAAGTACTAGCTCTAATATTCTACGGGTAATATACTGCACTATGAAGACTACAATAACCAATGCTACGGCCAGCAGTATCATATTTATATACTTTATCCAGTTTTCGGAAATACCAATATTACTCAGCAAATTTATCGACCACTCACTTATGGCACTAGTGGAACGTGAAATCTGTTCAATATTCTCTTCATTCATAATCTTACAAAATCTTTATTTATTACAAATATACAAATATGCATTTTAACTAAAAAACAAGCACTATCAAATAGTTTAAATATATTGAGTAGGGTATAATTACTCATTGCATTTTTTTATGTAAGTTTGTACTGAAAATATTTAATATTATAACAATACATAAATATGGGAAAAGTACTTATTATAGGTGCCGGTGGTGTTGGTACTGTAGTTGCTAACAAAGTGGCGCAAAACAACTCAGTATTTACTGAAATAATGCTTGCAAGTCGCACTAAAAGCAAATGCGATGATATAGCAGCTGATGTAAAAAAACGCACCGGCGTAACTATTAAAACAGCAAGAGTAGATGCAGATAATGTGCCTGAGCTGGTAGCACTTATGAATGAGTTTAAACCGGAGATAGTTATTAACGTAGCTCTGCCATATCAGGACCTGACAATTATGGATGCCTGTTTAGAGGCTGGTGTTAACTATCTTGACACTGCTAACTATGAGCCTAAAGATGAAGCCAAGTTTGAATATAAATGGCAATGGGCATATAAAGAAAAATTTGAAAAGGCAGGACTTACAGCTATTCTGGGTTGTGGATTTGATCCGGGCGTAACAAGTATTTTTACTGCTTACGCAGCAAAACATCATTTTGATGAGATTCACTATCTGGATATAGTTGATTGTAACGCTGGAGACCACGGCAAAGCATTTGCAACAAACTTCAACCCTGAAATAAATATAAGAGAGGTTACTCAAAAAGGTAAATACTGGGAAAATGGAGAGTGGGTAGAAACAGAGCCACATGAAATACATATGCCACTTACCTACCCTGAGATTGGCCCTAAAGAGTCGTATCTGATTTATCACGAAGAGCTGGAGTCGCTTGTTAAAAACTTCCCCACTCTAAAACGTGCACGCTTTTGGATGACATTTGGTCAGGAATACCTAACTCATCTAAGAGTGATACAAAACATTGGAATGGCTCGTATTGACGAAGTTGAATACAATGGTCAGAAAATTGTTCCTATTCAGTTTCTGAAAGCGGTATTGCCAGACCCGGGTGAACTAGGTGAAAACTACACTGGTCAAACTTCAATTGGTTGTAGAATTCGTGGAATTAAAGATGGAAAAGAACTTACATATTACATTTATAATAACTGCAGCCACGAAGATGCATTTAAAGAAACAGGAGCACAGGGTGTAAGTTATACCACCGGAGTTCCCGCAACAATAGGTGCTATGATGTTTATGCAAGGAATATGGAAGAAACCCGGAGTTTTTAACGTTGAGGAGTTCAACCCCGATCCATTTATGGAGCAACTACATAAACAAGGACTTCCTTGGCACGAACTGTTTGATATCGATTTAGAATTTTAAAAAGATAATTAAACAGTTTAGTTTAATTGTTTTGATAAACATCACAATTCCCGCAAAGCAAACATAGCTGCTTTGCGGTTTTTTTATAAATTATCCTATTAAATTTACACATCATTCATTAAAAATTAAAACATCAAAATGAAAAAGTATAGTTACAGATTCTTTTTATTAATCACAATAATATCGTTTATATTAATGAGTTGTGAAGATGAGAGAGATATTACTGAAGATTCCGTAATCACACTATCTTCATTTAGCTTTCAGAATGAGAACAACAAGCTTTTATCACAAAGCTATAGTGCTATAATTACTGATGGGCAGATTGAGATAACTATTCCATCTATTACAAAAAAACTTATAGCAACTTTCGAAACCAACGCTTTAAAAGTTACAATAAATGGAGTTGAGCAAACTAGTAATGTTACGATAAATGACTTTTCAAAGCCAATAACATATAC
>CAYZHS010000069.1:0-8812 GCA_964478295.1 uncultured Proteiniphilum sp.
CAATGCTGAAAGTGCAACTGTAATGATTCTTGAGAAAGAAGGGAGCAAAATGTCGTTGCGTGTGCTTAATGCAGATGGTGTAGAGCTATTAAAAAAATCGCTGTAGCAATTATTGCTACAACGATTTTTAATAAACTATAAATTAGTGCTTATTCGCTAACTAAAATTATATTACTTCGCTTTGCCCTGATTTGCAACAGCTTCCATAAGCTTTTTGATCTCTTCCGGGTCACCTAAGAAATAATCTTTCAACAGGTTCATATCATCATCAAATTCAAATACGTAAGGTACTGCAGTAGGCAGGTTAAGGTTTACGATATCATCATCAGAGATGTTTTTTAGATGTTTGATGATACCACGAAGACTATTGCCGTGAGCAGCTACAATAACTTCGTTGTAGTTGTTTTTTACATCAGGAACTATAACATCGTTCCAATAAGGTAAGATACGTTCTACTGTATCTTTAAGAGCCTCAGTTAATGGAAGGTCCTTTGCATCTACACCTTTGTATCTGGCTTCCTGAAATGGCGAACGTTCATCATCTTTTTCTAGTGCACTTGGTGGAACATCGTAACTTCTGCGCCAAACAAGTACCTGCTCATCACCATATTTTTCTGCAGTCTCCGCTTTATTTAGTCCCTGAAGCATTCCGTAATGCTTTTCGTTTAAACGCCATGTTTTCTCAACTGGTATCCAATCAAGATCCATCTCATCTAATACAACGTTTAAAGTTTTTACTGCTCTTTTTAAATAAGAAGTGTAAGCTTTCTCGAATTGGAACCCCTCTTTTTTAAGGTATTTACCAGCTTTGTGTGCTTCCTCTACACCTTTTTCGGTAAGATCAACATCTGTCCACCCGGTAAATCGGTTCTCCTTGTTCCATACACTTTCGCCATGACGGATTAAAACAACTCGTTTCATACTTTTATTTTTATAAATGTTAGTAAATTATCTTTATCTAATCGGGTTATACAAAACTACTCAAAATAGCTCTATTTTTTATGATTTGACTACTATTTTATAGCTTTTTATTATTCTCCATACTCTTAAGTTGACGCAACTGATATGTAAGAAGAAACAGAGATAGAATGAATGCCAAAGTATCTGATATCGGCATCGCAATCCACAAGCCATCCAATCCCCATAAACGAGGCAATAAAATGATTCCCGGAACCAGGAATATTAACTGCCTGCTCAAACTTTGTATCAACGATTTTGCAGCGAACCCGATACTCTGAAAAAAGCTTGAAGATACTATCTGAAACCCAACAAGAGGGAGTGCCGAAACCGCAATTCTGATGCCTCTTTCAGTGATATTCACTAAATCATTGTCGGTGGTGAATGCCTTAGCAAAAACCCCCGGAAAGAATATCCCTATAAGAGCTCCTGCAAATGTTATTATTGTAGCTACTTTAATTGAGTATTTGAGAGTCTCCCTTACCCTTTTATAGTTACCTGCGCCATAGTTATATCCAATAATTGGCTGTGTGCCTTGATTTAGTCCCATTATAACCATAAGAAACATCATCAATACAGTATTTATGATACCGTATGCCCCAACAGCAAGATCGCCTCCATGTCTCAAAAGTGAAGTGTTCATAAGAACCGCAACTGCCGAGCCTGCTACCTGCATACTAAATGGCGACATGCCGATTGAGATAATTGAAAGAATAATCTTTTTGTCAAGTCGTATGTTCTTCCACTTCAGCCTGATAAGACTGCTTTTCTGTATGAAGTGATACATTACAAAAAGCATTCCGATAAACATCGATATCACAGTTGCCCATGCAACTCCCTGAATACCCAAATCGAAACCATATAGAAATATCGGGGTAAGTATAACGCTAAAGACAGCTCCAATAAGCATAGTTATCATAGCCTTCTTTGGATAACCCGAAGAACGCATCATCGCGTTGAAGTTGTAGCAAAGACTCACAAACACATTACCCAGCAAAACTATTTTCAAATAGTCGTAAGCATACGGAAGTGTAAGGTCGCTCGCACCAAAAGCCCTCAGAATGGGCTCTAGATTTAATAATATCAAAGTGATAAAGACCGCGTTTAACAAGATTGTAAGTAACAGAGAGTTCCCTAAAATCTTTTCAGAAGTTTCTTTATCTTTTTTTCCAAGACTAATTGAAATCCGGGCGGCAGCCCCCGAGCCTACGAGCATCCCGAGTGAAGATGTCAAGCTCATTACAGGAAATGTAATAGCAAGTCCGGATATAGCTAGCGCCCCTACACCCTGACCAATAAAAATTCGGCCAATTACATTGTAAAGAGCAGTTACAACTGTACCTACAATTCCAGGCAACGCATACTCCCAGACAATTTTACTAATCTTTTTTGTCTGAAAGTCAATTTCTTTTTTTGTTTGCAATACTTAAATTTAATAACCTATTAAGACTTCTGCAAATTTACGAATTTTTCTTCATAATATATGTAATTTTCACCTTCTTTAGCCTTATCTACTTGCACTTAAGGTTAATTGGTCTTATTTTTGACTTTTAAAACTTATTTCTATGTTAAACTCCGAGCAGCTGTTGCATTTCATATGGAAAAACAAGCTGTATAATACCGATTCACTGATAACTGATAGTGGAATTCAATTTGAAGTAATAGACCCTGGTTTGCATAATGAGAATGCAGGCCCCGACTTTTTTAATTCTAAAATAAAGGCCCAAGGCAGGGTTTGGGCAGGCAATGTAGAAATTCACCGCTCTTCGAGCGACTGGGTAAGGCATGGTCACCACAAAGACAAGGCTTATAATTCTGTAATTCTTCATATGGCTGAAAATGTAGATGTTGAGATATTTAATGAGAATGGACAAAAAGTGCCACAGTGCAGAGTTGAAGTACCCGAAAGTATACATAAGAGTGCCGACTATTTGATAAATAGTAAATTTAATCTGCCTTGTGGAAATTTTATATCTTCAATTCAAAAAGTAAAGATTAATAGTTGGTTGTCATATCTCACAATAGAGCGTCTCGAGAGAAAATCGTATGATATTTATAACCATCTAATCAGATACAATAATTCGTGGGATGATGTGTTTTATGTAGTACTGTCGCGCAACTTCGGGTTTGGTATAAATTCAGAAGAGTTTGAGCGAATGGCCCTTTCACTGCCATACAAATATATACTCAAGCATAGCGATAGTCTGTTTCAGGTTGAAGCATTGATGTTTGGGCAGGCAGGTCTGCTAGAAGATACTTCAAACGATGATTACTCTATAAAGTTGAAAAACGAGTATAAGTTTTTAAAATCAAAGTACCAGCTAAAGAGCATCGATGGTTATGTTTTCAAAAAACTGAGAATCAGGCCAGGATCTTTTCCAGAACTCCGTTTGGCTCAGCTTGCTGCATTGCTGCAAAAGTCGGGTAGACTATTTTCTACAATTTTAAAGATGAAAGACTATAGAGAATTCTTCAATTACCTGCAAACAGATCCATCGGAGTATTGGCAGTCTCACTACTCATTTGGCAAGAAATCGGCAAAAAGTAATAAATCGCTCGGAGCAAAATCGCTCGATATAATTGTAATAAACACTGTTGTGCCAATGCTATTTGCATATGGTAAGAAATGCTCAAGTGAAGAGTATTGTAGTCGCGCCATAGAAATATTAGAGTCTATAAAAGCCGAGAATAACAGAGTTGTGCGAGAGTTCTGCACAGCAGGAATATACCCCTCTAATGCTGCAGACAGTCAGGCCCTTATTCAGTTATGCAGAGAATACTGCCAAAAACGGAAGTGTTTATACTGCAGAGTTGGATACAGTCTGCTATCTACAGATAACTTTAACATGTAAGTTGGTTTAAAAAAAATGAATTACATTTGTAAGATATAATGAATTTATTCATCGAAATAAGTTATGCTGAATAGGTTACTTTCTCTATTTGTTACTCTGTTTTTTTCATTGCTGATAGTACTAATGGCGCATTCATGTGCAAACATTGCAGCGCCTACAGGTGGAGCATATGATGTGGACCCACCTGTTGTTAAGTGGTCTACACCAGGCTTTAACTCTCTTAATGAAACTCCTAAAAGGGTTGAAATCTTGTTTGATGAGAATATCAAAATAGAGAGTCCAACAGAAAAGGTAATTATAACTCCCCCGCAGAAAAATATGCCTATTATTCGCTCAGCCGGTAAAACCGCTATTGTTGAGCTGAAAGATGATTTGCTGCCAAACACTACCTATACAATTGATTTTACCGACGCCATTGTAGATAATAATGAAGGAAATCCCCTGGAGAACTTTGTGTTTTCGTTTTCTACGGGCAATCAGCTCGATACACTATCTATTGGAGGCAAGGTTTTAAACGCAGAGAATCTCGAACCTGTTACAGGCATTTATGTAGGTATTCACTCAAATTTCGATGATACGGCATTCACAAATGTTCCTTTCGAGAGAATCTCCAGAACCGACTCAAGAGGAAGCTTCATAGTAAGAGGAATGGCCCCGGGTAAATATAGGGTGTTTGCTTTGGGCGACCTTAACAGGGACTATAAATACGACAATCCGGCCGAAGCAATTGCGTTTCTCGATAGTATTGTATCTCCTTCTACTATGCCTGCTGTGAGGCAGGATACTGTTTTTGTTGATAGTGTTACGGTTGATACTATTCTTAATGTCAATTACACTCGTTTTATTCCTGATGATATTGTCCTCAAATCATTCCTTTCAGGTTTTCAACGTCAATACCTCCAGCGTCATGAGCGCCCATTTGAGAATAAATTAAATATATTCTTTGCCGCTCCCACAGACAAAAGCCAATTCAGTTTAATTGAACCCCCTATTGAAGGTAATGATTGGTATGTTGCAGAGAGAAATCTCAATAACGATACTCTTATGCTGTGGATTACAGATTCGGTTGTGTATAAGCACGATTCTATACGAATGAAAATTCATTACCTTGAAACCGATACTTTAAACAAAAATATAATTGTCACAGATACATTAAGTTTTGATTTCAGAAGAAGCAGTCAGAGCGATAAAGATAAAGATAAAGAGAAGAAAAGAGAAGCAGCAGAAGATGGTGAAAATGAATTGCCCGAGATCAAGTTTTTAAATATACAGACTAATATTCAATCTTCTTTCGAGCTATACAATCCAGTCAGATTAGAATTTGAACAACCAATTGTAGAGTTCGATTCATCATATGTGAAATTAGAGATAGAGATAGATTCTTTGTACGAAACAGTACCGTTTAAGTTTCAGGTTGATACTTTAAACCCACGTAGATTTGTACTCCGGCCTTCTTGGGAACCAGGTGGTAAGTATAAAATATCTATTGACTCGGCAGCTGTAACTAGTGTTTATGGACTTTGGAATAACACCTATGAGCAAACATTCACAGTAAAACCACTTGATCAGTATGGCAACCTGCAGATATCAATAACAGGATTGCCACAAGGAAAAGAGGCTTTCGTGCAGTTGCTGGATAATGCAGATAAACCTTTTCGAAAAAGCGTCGTCAAAGGGAGTGTTGTAAGATTTCAAGATTTACCTCCGGGTGATGTTTATGCGCGACTTATTATAGATGATAACGGAGACGGTTTGTGGACAACAGGTAAGTTTGAAGAGCTGCGTCAGCCCGAAGAAGTTTATTACTATCCGGGTAAGTTTGTTATAAGAGCTTATTCAGATCATTTAGAAGAGTGGAATTTGCTTGAAGTTCCCAAAATAAAACAGAAGCCACTTGAGATTACCACTAACAAGCCACAAGAAAAAAAACGCAGAAACCCTAATCTGGATAGAGAAAATCAACAACAGCAACAGAATCGCCAAAGCTCACCAATGCAAGGTTTAGGAGGTGGCATGAGGGGTATGAGATAGTGCAAAACTAATGTAAATCCTTATTATTATGATTAAAAAAGCTACATCAATATTTTCTTTATTGCTTTTGTTTTTTGTGTTCCAGTCGGCAAATGGTCAATGTAAACTCAATAACAATGCTTTTGCAAGTGGCGAGAAGATAGAGTATGATTTATACTTCAATTTTGGACTTTTCAGAGCACGTGCAGGTAGTGGTTCTCTTTCAATTACAGAAGCCAACTATAGAGGAGTAAACTCACTTAAAACTGTTATGCTGCTCAATACATCAGGCTTGGCAGGCAATATATATTCTGTGCATGATACCCTCACCTCCTACATCGATAAAGATTTGCGCCCGCTGCTATTCACCAAAGAAGCTCACGAGGGAGGCGATCATTCTGTTGAAAGGCAGTCGTATACATATAGTGGCAATAAAATAGAGATAAGGTCTGTGAGGCACTATAATGGCAAACAGAGGTTCGATGAAGTTATTTCAACCGATGTTTGTACCTACGATTACTTATCTGTCTTGTCGTTGATTCGTAATATCGACTATACAGGCATGAAGCAGGGAGATAGAAAGTTTGTGCAGTTTATATCGGGTAGAAAAGCTGTAAATATGTATGTTAACTATCAAGGTATTTCAAATATTAAAGCAAATGATGGTAAGAGATATGAGGTAATCGACCTTACTTTAACTATACATGACGATGCTTTTACAGATCAAAAAGATGCTTTAAAAGCTTCTCTCACCAACGATAGTAACCGTGTTCCTGTAATTATAGATACAAGTCTGAATATCGGTTCAATCAGAGCTGTGCTTAAAAATGCTTCAGGCTTAAGAAAATAGCATTAAAGAAATTTATCTTTAAATACAGAACAAAAAATTCAAATAACTGCAAAAAGGACGTATCTTTGTCAACTAACTTTAGATAATAAAATTGCAAAAAGATATGTCGGAACAGACAAATTCTAACAAGATACCTGAACCTGCGCTCAGGAGGCTACCTTGGTACCTGTCTTATGTAAAACTGCTTAAGACACAGGGTGAGAAGTTTGTCTCATCTACACAAATCGCTAATAAAATTGATGTCTCAGCTTCTCAGATAGCAAAAGACTTGTCGTTTGTAAATATAAGCGGAAAAACCCGTGTTGGGTATGATATTGATGAGCTAATAAATGTTTTAGATACCTTCTTAGGTTTTAAAGAACTCCATACTGCTGTTGTCTTTGGCGTTGGTAGCCTTGGTGCGGCGCTATTGTCCGATTCAGGACTTGAACAATATGGACTAAAAATTATTGCAGGCTTCGATGTAGATAAGTCTGTTATAAACACAAAAATACATGATATCCCAGTATATCACTCAAGTGAGTTTGCAGAATTAAATAAAGAGATGAGGGCCGATATCGGAGTGCTAACTGTACCCTCTGGAGTTGCGCAAGAAGTTTCGGACTACATGATTGATTGTGGAGTTAAAGGTGTATGGAATTTTACTCCATTCCGCATTCGCGTGCCCGAAGGGATAGTTCTTCAGAACACCTCTTTATATGCTCATCTTGCTGTAATGTTTAACAGGCTAGACCAATGAAGATATTTGCAATCGGACTAAATTATGATTCTCACAATAAAGAGATGAAAAGAACTTTCGAAAGTGAGGATCCAGTGCTTTTTATGAAACCAGATACTGCACTTCTTAAAGATGGAAAACCTTTTATGTTGCCCGATTTCTCAAAGGAGATGCATTATGAAACCGAGATTGTTGTGAAAATAAACCGACTAGGTAAGAATATAGCCGAACGTTTTGCTCATAGGTATTACAGCGAGATAACAGTAGGAATAGATTTTACAGCGCGTGATATACAGAAAAGACTTAAGGAGCGTGGATTGCCATGGGAAGTATCAAAAAGTTTTGATAATTCGGCTGCCATAGGCCAGTTTATTCCAAAAAGTGATATAATAAATATCCAGAACCTTAATTTTCATTTAGATATAAACGGAAAAACAGTTCAACAAGGAAATACAGAGGATATGATTTATTCTGTTGATAAGATAATTTCATATATTAGCAGTTTCTTTACGCTAAAGATAGGAGATCTTATATTTACAGGTACTCCTGCAGGCGTTGGACCCGTTGCAATAAACGATCATTTGCAAGGGTATATCGAAGAAAGGAAATTACTGGATTTTAAAGTAAAATAGATTACCTGAAGTACAAAACTATATCGAACATCATGTGCAAAAATGTAATAAAACTACTGGTCTGTTTGATCTTATTGCTGCCTGGTAAGCTTAAATCGCAGGAGCCCGATTATAACCCCATACTTACGGCAATGCCATCTTTGCAAATAGCACCCGATGCAAGAGGAGGAGGTATGGGAGATATAGGTGCAGCTACAATGCCCGATGTTTACTCGCAGCACTGGAATGCAGCCAAATATCCTTTTATTACAACAGATGCCGGATTTGCCTTTTCATATACACCTTGGTTAAGCAATTTAATTGGCGATATTAATATGCTATACGCATCGGGCTATTGGAAGTTTGGCAATGATAATCTAAATGCTGTCAGCGCATCATTAAGGTATTTTTCTTTGGGAGATGTAGATATTGCCGATCCATCAGGTCTGTTCTGGCAGAGTGTTTCACCACACGAGTTTGCCTTCGATGTGGCATATTCTCGTAAATTGTCCGAAACCTTTTCGGGCGCTGTAACACTTAGATATATTCGTGCCGATTATTCTACAGGAAGCGACGAGACAACAGCAGGTAATGCTTTTTCGGCCGATATTGCAGGCTATAACGAAACATATTTTTATATGGGTCGCTCCGAAGCTCTGCTCGGACTAGGTTTTAACATTTCAAACATTGGAACTAAAATATCATACGATGGTGGAGAAACTTCAATGTTTTTACCGGCAAACCTTAGAGTAGGGGCCTCATTAGGATACCCTTTGGATATTAAAAATACAATTACAGTGAGTCTGGATATGAA
>CAYZHS010000070.1:0-8665 GCA_964478295.1 uncultured Proteiniphilum sp.
CAGATACAGCTTCGGCATTGAGGGGTATTGAGATAGAGGCTGATGCTATGTTTAAAGGTACACGTGTAGATGGTATTTATACAGCAGATCCCGAAAAAGACAGCACGGCAACAAAGTTTCAGACTATTTCTTTTGATGAGGTGTATGAGAAGGGACTTAAAGTGATGGATTTAACAGCAACTACAATGTGCAAAGAAAATAATCTTCCGGTTGTTGTGTTTAATATGGATATTGTTGGGAATCTCAAAAAAGTAGTTAACGGCGAAAACATAGGTACCATAGTGCATGTATGATAGTTGACAATTAGTTTTTTTTCACTATTTTTGTTTGTCGAACATGCATAACTGAGAATAAATCAAAACATTATATATATGGAAACTACAGCAATTAAAAAGGACGCAGAAGAGAAGATGAAAATGTCAATCGAATTCTTACACGAAACGTTTTCAAGAATTCGTGCCGGAAGGGCAAACACTCACATACTTGATGGTATTCGTGTTGATTACTATGGTAGTCAGGTGCCTCTTTCAAACGTGGCAACGGTAACTACACCCGATGCCAAAACCATCATGGTGCAGCCATGGGAAAAGTCGATGCTTAAAGTTATTGAAAAAGCAATTATGGACTCTGAAGTGGGTATCACTCCCGAGAATAATGGCGAAGTTATAAGACTTGGTATTCCACCTCTCACAGAAGAGCGCAGGAAGCAGCTTGTTAAGCAAACAAAGCAGGAGGCCGAAGATGCTAAGATAAGTATCAGAAACGCACGCAGAGAGGGCATAGATGAGGTTAAGAAAGCTGTTAAGAATGGTCTACCCGAAGATGCGGGTAAAACTGCAGAGGACGACCTGCAAAAGCTTCACGACAAATTTATTAAACATGTAGACGAATTGTTTGTCGAAAAAGAAAAAGAAATACTTACTGTTTAATGGCAATTGAAGCAAAAGGGCTGGTTGTTAAAAATACAGGTAACACATACCTGGTAAGGGATGATGATGGCAAAGAGTTTATTTGTAAGGCTAAGGGCAACTTTCGTCTGAAAGGAATCCGTAGCACTAGTCCCGTTGTTGTTGGCGACATTGTTCAACTCGATGTAAACCCCGACGGTACTGCCTTCATTACAGAAATTGAAGATCGCAAAAACTATATTGTACGCAAAGCATCTAACCTCTCAAAGCATGCCCATATTCTTGCTGCAAATATCGACCTGGCATTGTTGTGCATAACAGTGCGTTATCCTGAGACGACTACAGTTTTTATAGATCGTTTTCTGATGACTGCCGAAGCATATTCAGTGCCGGTTTATCTTATCTTCAATAAAATAGATCTCTATGATGATGACGACGATAGAGACTATCTGGATGCTCTTGTAAACCTGTATTCTACAATTGGATATCCTTGTCTGAAAACCTCAATGACAACGGGTGAGGGTGTTGATGAGCTTAATGTAATAACAAAAGAAAAGGTGGTGTTGCTTGCCGGGCACTCAGGTGTGGGCAAGTCCACCATAATTAATACTCTAAGGGGTGAGAGTGTGCAGAGGGTGGGTGATATATCCAATTATCATTCAAAAGGTATGCATACTACAACCTACTCAGAGATGATTGATTTGCAGAATGGGGGACTGGTTATCGATACCCCCGGAATTAAGGGTTTTGGTACTATAGATATGACTGTTGAGGAGGTTTCGCACTATTTTCCCGAGATATTTAAATTATCCGGCAAATGCAGATACTACAACTGTTTGCATCTAAATGAGCCCGACTGTGCAGTAATGAAGGCTTTGGAAAATCACTATATAAGTGAGAGCAGATATCACTCATATCTTAATATAATGGAAGATATTGGTGGTGGTAAATACCGTGTTTGATTATGCAGATAAACTCTACGCTGCTTCTGATAATTGAGTTGCTCTATTTGCTTACGGTTGTGAGTATAGTAGTGGTGGTTATTTCAGAAAACAGAAATCCCATTAAGTCTGTAGCCTGGATTATGGCTGTTGTGTTTTTACCCTTTATTGGTATTGTTTGGTATGCCGTTTTTGGACAAGACATAACAAAAAAGCTTGTAATCTCTAAAAGGATGTATAGTAAGCTCAAAAGGCGCCCGCTCGATGAGATGGGTACTCCTGTGGAGTTTACTGTTCCGGATGAGCACGACAATCTTGTGGCTCTGCTTAAAAATATGGATTATAATCCTCTGCTTGGAGGAAATGATGTGAAGTTGTTTACCGATGGCAATGAGAAGTTTAATTACCTTTTTTATGATATCGAGAGAGCTCAGGAACATATTCATATAGAGTATTATGTGTTGCTTGATGATGAGCTTGGAAAGAAGCTGCAAAAGGCACTTATAAAAAAGGCCAAAGAGGGGGTAGAGGTAAGAATTATTTATGATGGCTTTGGATCGAGGAAAGCCAGTAAGAAATATTTTGAGGAGTTTAGGATGGCCGGAATTGAGGCTGAACCTTTTCTGAAGCTTACATGGAACGCACTCACATCGAGGCTCAACTACAGAAATCACCGTAAGATTATTGTTATTGATGGCAAGATAGGATATGTGGGCGGAATGAATATTGCCGACAGATATCTGCATGGCTTGGAATGGGGTAAGTGGCGCGATACACATGCTCGTATTGTGGGCAAAGGAGTGCAGGGATTGCAGTCCGTTTTTTTAATCGACTGGTACTTTGTATCTCAAACTCTTATTACTTCGCGCAAATATTTTCCTTCGCTCGAGAATTGCGGAAAATCGCCAATGCAAATTGTAAACAGCGGTCCCCTTAGCGAGGCCAACGAACTATCGCACGGTATAGTTCAGGCAATTTATGACGCTAAAAAAAATATCTTCATACAAACTCCATACTTCCTTCCTCCCGAAGGCATGCTGGATGCACTGCATGCTGCTGCAATACGAGGAGTAGATGTGAGGGTGATGATATCTGAGAAATCTGATGTACCCATAGTGCAAAAAGCATCAAGGTCGTTTATAAAAGATCTGCTTAAGTCGGGTGTAAAAGTCTATTTCTACAATAAAGGGTTCATGCATTCGAAGCTGATGATTTTCGACGATTCGCTAACTCTCATCGGGTCGGCCAACTTCGACGCTCGTAGTTTTGAACAGAACTTTGAGGTTGAAGCATTTATTTACGATTCTGATGTTACCAATGAGGCAATTGATATATTTGTTGAAGATCAAAGGAATTCAGAACAGCAATATCTTAGGGAGTGGGTAAAGCGACCGGTTACGAAACGTTTTATCGAGTCGCTATTACGCCTTTTTGCGCCTCTTCTCTAACCTTTATGGGTGAATATTAATTAATGTGTACACTGATGAATAGAATTTTTCTAATAGGATATATGGGGTCGGGTAAAACCACCATTGGCAAGAAGTTGGCAAAATATCTCTCGCTGTCGTTTATCGATTTAGACGATTTTATACAGAATAAATACAGAAAGTCTATTGCAGAGATTTTTAACGAGATGGGCGAGAAGGGGTTTAGAGAAATTGAGTGTAAAGCACTTGCCGAGGTCTCGGAGATTGAGAATGTGGTAATATCTACCGGAGGTGGTGCTCCCTGTTTTTACAACAACATGAATATTATGAACCAGGCGGGTGTAACCATATATATCGAGGCCGAACCGGAGGAGCTTGCCTGCCGGTTGCTTGCTTCGAAAACGGTGCGACCACTTATTGCGGGTAAATCAAAAGAAGAACTTATTCCCTTTATAACTAAACATTTATCGCAAAGGGAGTGTTACTATAAGAGTGCGCAAATTATTTATCATACCGATAAGATGATAACTAAAGATGAGATTCATCTCACAGTTGAAGGTATAGTGGAGAGGTTGAAAAACATTATATAATGGTCTACAAAACAGAGAAAATTACTTCATTCGTGGTTAAGGAGCTTATGGTGAAGAGCGAAAACCACAAGGCATCGGCTGTTATTGGAGTGCCTAAGGAGAACAGAGATATCGACAGGCGGGTGCCGCTTACCCCCGAGAGTGTGGCTCTGCTTGTATCTTTGGGTTACAGGGTGTTGGTTCAGGCGGGTACAGGACTTTCTATTAATTATTCCGATACCTATTACGCCGAATCGGGTGCCGAGATTGTTGAGACGGCAAAAGAGGTGTTTCAGGCCGATATTGTTCTTAAAATATTACCGCCTACCATAGAGGAGGTGGAGATGATGCACAAAGGAGCTTCTCTGTTTTCTTTTCTTTACCTTCACAGGTTGTCAAAGCCTCTGCTGGAGCTTATGCTTAAAAAGAGAATTAATGCAGCTGCATATGAACTTATGCACGACGATACGGGTGTCTCTCCGTTTGTTACTTCAGTTTCTGAAATTGAGGGTTCAACATCTATAAATCTGGCTGCAGAGTTGCTAAGCAATATTCATGGAGGTAAAGGTATTCTTCTTGGAGGTATTCCAGGTATTTCGCCTACCGAGGTAGTAATCATTGGAGCAGGAGTAGCAGGTACTATGGCTGCACGCTCTGCAATGGCTATGGGGGCTTCTGTTAAGGTGTTTGATAATGATATTACCAAATTAAGAAATATAAGGCATGAGCTGGGCGACCCGCTTTTTACTTCAACTCTTCAGCCCAATGTGCTCAGAAATGTGTTTCGTTCGGCCGATGTGGTTATTGGTGCAATGCAATATATCAACAAAATTCATTTCTATCGTATCTCTTCCGATTTGATACTGGAAATGAAGAAGGGTGCAATTATTATTGATCTTAGGATGGCTCAGGGGGGCTGTTTTGAGACAACTATGGAGGCTTGTCTTCCCGATCATCCTTCAATATTCGAAAAGCATGGTGTGCTTCATTATTGCGAAATGAGTTTGAGTTCACGTGTAGCTCGTACAGCTTCTATCGCTATGAGCAATATTTTCTATACTCTATTTACTGTTATGGCCGACTCGGGTGGTGTAGATAATTTTGCTCTTTTCGACAGGGGATTTGCTGCAGGTTACTACACCTACTCCGGAAAGATGGTTAATGGCTATGTTGCAAACAACTTTAATCTTCCGGTTTCTGATATCGGACTTTACCTCAGGTCGTATTAAGCCTGTCTGGTTAGTCGTTTCTTTAGTATTAAGTACCATATAAACAGAATCGTTCCCTTGAAGATTGATGTTATGGTTATTGCCCACCATACTCCTGTAACTCCAATTTTAGAGCCGAGGTAGATTGCTAATGGTATTCTTATTGTATTGAAAGTAATACTGATTATCGCAGGTGGCGATGTTCTTCCAAATCCATTAAACATACCCTGAGTTGTGATTTCAAGCATCATAAAGAGTTGCGATACACCAAGAATAAACAGGTATGCACATCCCGCTTCGTAGGCCTCCTTTTCGGATACAAAGAGCGCAAAGATGTTATCTCCAAACATCATAAAAGAGACCGATGCAATGATACCTAATATTCCCATCAGAAACAGAGTTACACGAAATGCGCTGAGTGCTCGTTTTAGTTTGTTTGCCGCAAAGTTCTGAGCCGTGAAACTGCCCAACGCTGTAGAGAATCCCGATGATGAGTTCCACGTTATTCCTTCAATCTGTCCACCTGTGGTCTGACTCATAATACCTAAATGACCACCGTAGATTGATGCTATGCGGGCAAGGTTCATATTTATAAATGCAAAGTAGATATTCATTGCGGCAACAGGGAATCCCAGTTTTAGAATGTTTGCTGTATATTGCTTTCTGAGTTTAACGAGAAAAGAAAATTTACCCAGCAAGCCATTTCTTCTCTTCATATGATAAAGGAATAGTGAAATAACAACACCCTGCGACAGTATAGTGGCCAATGCAGCACCCTTTACTCCCATTTCGGGGAAAGGTCCTATGCCAAATATCAATAACGGATCCAGAGCGATATTCATAATCAGTCCCACCGCATTAAAATAGAAAGGTATATCGCTTCTTCCCGAACCTATATAGATGCCCGAGAAATTGAGTCCCATGAAGACAAACGGAATGCCCAATGCTATTGTTTTTAAATAGCCCTCTGCCTCAATGGCTATGTTTGTTTCCAGCTGATAAAAAGAGATGTAGGGGTTTGGGAAAAGAAAGAATAGAAGTCCAAAAGTAACTCCCAGTATTATTGCAAGAGTTGTTGTGTGTGATGCATAAATTGCAGCTTTGTCTAATCTTTTTGCTCCAATAGATTGTGCAATAGTTATTTCGGCGCTCACCTTTGATATAAGTGCTACCGAGTTCATCATCCACATGAGCATACCAACAGAACCAACAGCTGCTACTGCTTCACTGCCCAGTCGACCAATCCATAGAAGATCAACCAGGTTATACGCCATCTGTATAAAGCTTATAGCAAGAAGGGGTAGTGCCAGTGTGAATAACTGACGAAATATACCTCCCTCTGTTAGGTCGCGTATTGTCGGTGCATTTTTATATTTTTCTTCCAATCTTTTTGAAGTAAGTTATTAAAAAAGGAGCAACCTGTGAAGTTGCCCCTTTTGATAAATTTTTACTGAATATTGAATAGATATTTAATTATATCTCTCTTTAAGTTCTATCATTTTCAGTGCTGTGATTGCAGCTTCATCACCTTTATTACCGTGCATTCCGCCCGACCTTGCAATGGCTTGTTCTTGCGTGTTGGTGGTGAGCAATCCGAAGATTACAGGCACATTGTAATTCAGATTCAGTTGGGTGGTTCCTTCAGTTACGCTATCACAAACAAATGTGAAGTGAGGGGTTTCTCCCTGAATTACACAACCTAAAATTATTACGCTGTCAACATTGCCCTTCTCTATCATTACTTTTGCTCCAAATGTCAGTTCAAAGCTTCCAGGCACATACTCAACAATAATATCGTTGCTGTCAACACCAAACTTTACAAGAGTGTTGTATGCTCCTTTAAGAAGGTTTCCGGTAATTGAATGGTTCCACTCAGATACAACAATTGCAATTCTTTTTCCTTTTCCATTTGGAATGGAGTCGGGGTCGTATGATGAGAGGTTTTTTAATTCAGTTGCCATTATTAATTTGATCCTTTTAAAAGTTCAGCTTGCTTGATATACTTATCAGCTTCCTGTCCTTCCGGAGAGTTGATGTAAGTCTCCTTAATTTTAGTAAATATTTCAATTGCTTTATCGTAGTTTCCTAAATGCAAATATGCTTCGCCGGCTTTTTTGTAATAGATTGGACTAAGCATTGCATCGTTGGCTTTTTTTGCAGCTTTCTCAAACTGAGATATAGCATCTTGTGTTTGTCCCATATTCATATAAACATCACCAATAGCGCCTGTAATTGCAGGAGTTACAAGAATGTCTCCTCCTTTAAATTTCTTAAGGTGCTCCAATGCTTTATCGTGGTTGCCCATACGGTTGTATGAAATACCGGCATAAGCGTGTGCCAGATCGGCTGTTTTGGTGCCTTTATACTTACTTATAATTTCTTCGAAGCCGATGTAATCGTTTCCGTTGCCAAATAGTGCAAGCGAATCTTGTCCTTCCTGGAAAAAGCGCTCACCTTTAAATATTGCAGTTTGTGCTTCATTATTACGAGGCACTTTATGCAAGTAGTGAAATGCAAGAAAGATTCCTACAACTGCAATAATTGCAACAAGACCAATTATAATGCTTTTTTGATTTTTCTCCAGAAATTGTTCGGAGGTGGTTAAAGCTTCACCAATGTTTTCAAAGTTCTTCTCGGCCCTTGACTCTTTAGTTTTTTTAGCAGACATATTTTACTGAAAAAATGTTACGAATGATTTTTGAGTTGCAAAAGTAATCGTTTTTGATAGATAAATAAAATTTAATGGACTGTTTTTGAAAAAAGTGATGGCTATTTTTAATCTTTTTCTTATGTTTGTAGTCTAACGACTGGTTCCGGAGATATCAATCCGGCAAAAAAAGAGTTTAACTATGAGAAAACTATTTATTGCAATTTCAATGTTAACAGTAATGCTGTTTAGTTTAAACGCGCAGAATGATGTTGCTTTCAACACGGTTCCTGTTGTGAATGGTAAAGTTGTGTTCGAGCAATTCATTCTCACAGAGGCGGGTGTTACTTCTCAGCAGGGTTACGAAAAACTCCAGAAATGGGTAAGAGATAAGTATAAAGGCAGCCAGATGGTTTCCGGTATAAGATTTGATGATAAAGGTTATATTATAACTGTGAGCGCCAAAGCTGATATGAGTAACCTTACAACAATGAGTTACAGGTTAGATGCATCAGTTACAGACGCCGGATGCATGATTGTTGTGAGAGATATTACCTATCAGAGCAAAAATGGCGATTCGTTTTTTCCTAAAGTAGTAACTGCAGAGCAAACCATCACCGATCAGTCTGTAAATGTTGGTGGTGATGAAGGGAAGTATAGGGAGGGTGTGAAAAGCTCTACTCTGTCGTTTTTGAACAAACTATATTCAGAGATTAATTCTCTATTCTTATAGTTGATAATAATTTACTATTTTTGTCCTTGAAATCGTTTCATTCTGATTTTAATATTGTAATTATAATCTACACTCTTTACAATAAACAAAACAGATAGCAGATACGTTTTATTAGAGTTGTTCCGATACCCTCATATAGTTATTTACTATAGAATGAGTGAAATATCTTTTTAATTAAGAAATTAATTTGCTGTAAATCTTCAGACGAAATAAATATGGAGCATCCCCATCA
>CAYZHS010000071.1:0-8636 GCA_964478295.1 uncultured Proteiniphilum sp.
AAAACTTACCCTATAGTGGTATAGATATAATATATCAATCATTATTTTTGAATAGGTAAAAACTATACTATCTTTGCAGTGTAATAATAACAATAAAAATTCTAAATATATATGAAACCAATTATTAATTCGAGAATTCCAGAGTTTAGTGTTCAGGCCTACCACAACGGCGAGTTTAAAACAGTAACCGACAAAGATGTGTTGGGTAAATGGTCGGTGTTTTTCTTTTATCCGGCAGACTTTACATTTGTATGTCCAACAGAGTTGGTTGACGTAGCTGAGAAATATGAATATCTGCAGTCGATTGGAGTGGAAGTTTACTCAGTGAGCACCGACACACATTTTACACACAAAGCATGGCACGATACATCTGAAAGCATAAAGAAAGTACAATATCCAATGCTTGCAGATCATACAGGAGCTTTGAGTCGCGCTTTTGGTGTACTAAACGAAGATGATTACACAGCATATAGAGGCACTTTTGTTGCTAATCCCGAAGGCGTTGTAAAAGTACTTGAAGTAACAGACGGACCAATTGGACGTAACGCAAATGAGTTGGTGAGAAAGATTGAAGCCGCTCAGTTTGTAGCAGAGAACCAAGATGAGGTTTGCCCGGCTAATTGGGAAAAAGGAAAAGAGACACTTAAACCTAGCATCGACCTGGTAGGTATAATTTAAGATAACCTTTTAAAGAGCCCTCTGTTCAAGCGATTTGGTTAACCAATTAATTTGTTCAGAGGGCTTTTTGTTACCGAATTTTACAGTTCTAATTTAATAAACACAATTTATTTCACTGAAAAAAACTACAAACATATGCTTGATAAATCGTTAAAAGATCAGGTTACAGCAATTTTCTCTAACCTTGATTCTGAATATATCTTCAATGTAAATGCTCTAAAAGATCATGAAAGCTACAGTGAGCTGGTAGAGATGCTTGAAGATGTTGTTTCATGTTCTCCTAAGCTATCGCTTAAACTCAATGATGGTGATGCTATTTCATTCAGTATACTTAAAGATGGAGAACCAACCGGAGTTGTTTTTCGTGGCATACCAAACGGTCACGAATTTACATCACTTCTATTAGCTGTATTAAATAGTGATGGTAAAGGTAAAAATCAACCCGATGAGTTTATAAAAAACAGAGTTAAATCGCTAAAAGGCGAAATAAAATTAAAAACATACGTTTCACTAACATGCACAAATTGTCCCGAAGTGGTACAATCGTTAAACCTCATGTCGATACTAAATCCAAACATATCACATGAGATGGTCGACGGCTCGATGTACCCTGAAGAGGCAAAGTCGCTGAGAATACAAGCGGTTCCAGCAGTTTATGCCGATGGTGAATTGATTCACGTTGGCAGGGGAGAGTTTGGAGTACTATTATCTAAGTTGGAAGAGAAGTATGGGACAGCAGAGAATGTGCAGGTAAATGAACCAAAGGTATTTGATACGATAGTTATTGGTGGTGGTCCGGCAGGAGCTTCAGCAGCAATTTATTCGGCTCGTAAAGGCTTGGATGTAGCAGTGATAGCTGAAAGTGTGGGTGGGCAAGTGAAAGAGACTCAGGGTATTGAGAATCTTATTTCGGTTCCAAAGACTACAGGAAGTGAGTTGACTAAAGACCTTAGAAAACATATGGAAGAATATCCTATATCTATACTTGAGCACAGAATTGTAGAAAAGGTGGAGCAGGATGGCAAAGACAAAATTATATATGTAAAAGGTGGAGAAGTATTTATAACCCGTTCTTTGATAATAGCTACAGGTGCAAACTGGAAAAAACTTAATGTTCCCGGCGAATCTGATCATATTGGTAAAGGAGTGGCGTTTTGTGTTCACTGTGATGGTCCTTTCTATAAGGATAAGCACGTTGCAGTAATAGGTGGAGGTAATTCAGGTATAGAAGCAGCAATAGATCTTGCAGGTATTTGCTCGAAAGTTACTGTAATTGAGTTTCTTGACGAATTAAAAGCCGACAAAGTGCTGCAAGAAAAAGTAGCTACTCTTTCTAACGTAGAGGTTGTGTTGGGTACTCAGACTACCGAAGTAGTTGGCGATGGCGAAAAGGTTACAGCGTTGAAAGTGAAAAACAGAAAGACAGGTGAGGAGATAAAAGTTGATGTAAATGGTGTTTTTATTCAAATAGGATTGGCGCCAAACAGCTATCTGTTTAAAGATCTTGTAAATGTAACCAAGTATGGAGAGATTGAGATAGATAATCATGCCAGAACTAATGTGCCGGGGGTATATGCCGCAGGTGATGTTACAACGGTTCCTTTTAAACAGATTATTGTTTCGATGGGTGAAGGAGCCAAGGCCGCTCTTTCTGCATTTGATGATAAGATTAGAGGAGTTGTGTAAAAAAGAGGAAAAGAGTGAAAATTGGGGATTGGGGAAGCGGAAATTTATGTATATTTGTATTTGTAATAGAATTATAAATAACTAAGTTCAGAGAAATTAACTACATGAGTCTACGTAAACTTCAACCCCTGATTGTAACATTTTTCATAGTGTGCTTTACTTCGCTATTAACAGTTTCAGCAACAGCACAGAATAATCGCATCTCCTCTAGTGATAGAATTTTTGAAGATCCGGATATTACTCCGATTTTTGTTGGTGGAACAGGTGAGATGCATCGTTTTATTGCAAATACTTTGAGTTACCCTGCCGATGCAGTTGAACGTAATGCTCAAGGTTTAGTTGTTTATACATTTGTTGTGGAGAAGGATGGTACTCTTTCGAACTTCAACATAATTCATAAAGCCGACCCTTTGCTAGATGAAGAGGCTTTGCGTATTTTAAAGAATATGCCTGCATGGAGACCGGCAAGACATAACGGAGAAGTTGTGAGAGCTGAAACTTATGTTCCTATGTATTTTAAATTAAACAAAAACGCTCAAGCACAATATTCCACTAAAACATCAAGTTCGGCTACTGCCAGAGCATATGCAAAAACAGATGCCTCTATTCTGGAGAATAATGAAATTTATACTATTGTTGATAAAATGCCGGAGTATGAATATGGTGAGAGTGGATTGAGTAAGTTTATATCTCACAATATTCGTTATCCAAAAGATGCATTGCAGCAGGGAATTGAGGGTAGGATACTGTGCTCATTTATTGTAGGTAGCGATGGTTCAATTTCAAATATTGAGGTTGTTAGTGGACTCTCTCAGGATCTTGATGATGAAGCTATAAGAGTATTGGGATTGATGCCAAGATGGAAGCCGGGAGAAAACAATGGTAATAAGGTTAACGTTAAATGTCTTCTGCCTATCGACTTTAATATTGATGAAGATCCGATTCCACCTTTAACATAATCTTTTTCGGGTGATTAGTCTTTTACTTTAATGTAAGTTGAAATTTTCGTATTCCGCTGTTTGTATTGATATACAAATTAAAGTCGGTTTCGATATCATTATCTTTGCGAATGCTGCTAATTAAAAATGATGCATACATAATTTGAGGGTAACCTCGGGGGTCGTTATTAGTAGAGTGGGCAAAATGCAAATCTACAGTTTCTGATTGCATGTCGCGTAATACAGCAATACTGTGTGGAGTAGAGTGATACTCTATTTCAAGTATCATATTAAGATAATCGCCTCCTACCCAAACACTCTGTATTTTAACAGGGTTGTTTACATAAAGATTTGGATACCCATCTTCAAGTATAGAGGCAGTGTGTATCGAGGATATATTTTTGATTTCTACAATATTATCTTCAGAGGGTGTCCAGGCTAGTATAACCCTGTCACCCTGTTTTCCACTGTAGTTTACGTTAGACTTTGGTGTTAAAAGTGTGCCATTGTCTAGTTTGAAGTTATAATTATCAGTTAGTTTTATTACAGTAGCGAACTCTACAAGATAATCATCGAGACGCTCCACCTCTTTGTCGCAGCTTACCAATGTTAATAGTGCCAGAGCTATAATAACCCTGTTTAGAGCTTGAAATCTATATTTTATTATTTTTCTCATGACTCTTTTAAGTCCCATTGCATCTATAAAACAAAAAGACAATACTATTTTACATTCAGATAATTTTTTACTGTATTACCATACATCTCAATAATCTTGGTTCTAAGAAAGTCACTGTCTTTGTTGGGTATTTCAATTTTTGCGACTTGACCATCTAAATACGACTCAAATTTTGATTTATCTTCATCGCTATAATTAGTTGCAAAGTTGTTTGAACTTGTCATTAAATCATATGCAACCCAATTGATTGGGTAAAATGTGTAGTTGAGATAAATCTCTTTGTCAATTTCATCGGCTACATATTGAAGTATTTCGCCTCTTCCAATTTCAGAAGGGATATCTGTGAGCTTAGAGTTTATAGGATTGCCTAATTTGAAGTGAACTCTTCCTTTAAACTCAACCATTCCAGTGTACATATTTTCGATATCGTCGGCCTGGCTTTTTTTATGATCTGCATTGTCGCGCTTAAGTTGAAACTCCTTAGCTTTAAGAAAATCGCATGGATCATACTCATAAGAAATTGAGAGAGGAGTAATATTTAGCTGTTTCAAAGCATCAAGAGGATTTGCTCTGTTGCTTAAAGTCAACATTTTTAAAAGACTGATTTGAGTTTTATCATTCGAATCTTTTGCCCTTCCTTCACGCTGAGCAAGCCAAATAGATTGATTTCTTTGGTTTATAGTGTTGTTGATATAATTAGATAGATGCCCCGACACCTCAAGCATCTGCCTTACAGACACACTTCGTTTAACAATAAAGCTCTTATTGATACGTACCAATTTCTCAATCCAAGGGTAGATCAGCAGGTTGTCGCCAATTGCTATTTCGCTAGTCTGAATTCCATTATCTACAAGCAACATATTAAAAAATGCAGCATCAAGCACTATGTCGCGGTGATTAGAAATGAAAAGACGACCTTTGCTCTTATCTATTTTCTCCCAATTGCTACTTGTTAGTTCTGTTGTAGTCTTTTTTATTAGTCGTCTTAATATGGGATAGACGGCTGTTTTCTGGAAATCCTCTTTTGATTTGCCTTGCATAAGAAGTGCAGAGAATTGCTCCCATGTGTGAGGCTTAACTAAAGGCTCAACAGCTTTTCTGAAACTTCTGTCGGCAACAAGCTGAGCTATAGCATCAGAAACTTCGCTATCAAGATACGGTCTGATGTCGCTGAAAGTATCGTTATTAGTACTCATAAAGGTTTGGTTTTAGTTTGTTGTATTCAGTCTCAATAATATCAGATAATACATTGCTAATATTTAGCCCTGCCGCTTTAACCTGTTGAGGTATAAAGCTGGTTTCAGTCATTCCGGGAGTTGTATTAACTTCGAGAAGAATTGGCGAATCATTCATTATTATATAATCGGCCCTTATAATTCCTTTTGACCCAGTAAGTTTATATATTCTTTTTGTTATCTCCCGAATTTGAGAAGCAATTTCTTCATCGATGCGAGCAGGGGTAATTTCTTCCACTTCTCCATGATATTTAGCCCCATAATCAAAAAATTCGTTCTTGCTAATTACTTCAGTTAATGGTAATACTGTGAAACCATTTTCAGTTTCGAAACATCCGCAAGTTACTTCTGTCCCTTTAATAAAACTCTCAACTATTACTTCGGGCGCATCTTTAAAAGATTCATCAATTGCACTCCTAAGCATCGACATATCTTTTACTTTGGAAGTAGCAAAGCTTGATCCACCTACGTTAGGTTTTACAAAGAGAGGCAGTCCCAGCCTGTTTACAATCTCATTAATATCGATTATATCTCCCGTTCTGAGCAGTATTGATTCAGCAACATTAACACCAAAACTTTTAAGGAAGTTATTGCAAGTATATTTATTGAATGTTAATGCCGACGAAAGTACTCCGCTATTGGAGTAGGGGATTCTTAGCATATCGAAATAACCTTGAAGTACACCATCCTCGCCGGGAGTACCATGAATAGTGATATATGCTAAATCAAAAGTGATTTTTTCGCCTTCTGCAATGAAGCTGAAGTCGTTTTTATCTATTGAAATTCTATTCTCACTGTATTCCACCTCCCACGAGTCGCGATCGATATCAACTTTATAAACATTGTATTTATCTTTATCGATGAAAGAGTATATTCCGGCCGCACTTTTTTCTGAAACAATTCTTTCGGGTGAATAGCCTCCCCATACAATTGCTATATTCTTTTTCATAATTTAGTTTACCAAATATCTATTTTTTACTGAAACTGATCTCTTGAAGCTGTATAATTTCGCCATTTCTCTATAACCTCTTTCATGTCATCCGGTATTTCGCTATCAATATAAATTTCTTCTCCGGTGCGAGGATGTATAAATCCTAACGTTTTAGCGTGCAGAGCCTGTCGTGGGCATATTTCGAAACAATTGTGAACAAACTGTTTGTATTTAGCAAAACGAGTTCCGCGTAATATTTCATTTCCACCATATCTTTCATCATTAAACAGAGTATGGCCAATATGTTTCATGTGTACCCTGATCTGGTGAGTACGACCTGTATCAAGCTTGCATTCAACCAAAGATACATATCCAAAACGTTCTAATACTCTGTAATGTGTGACAGCTGTTTTTCCCTGATCACCTTCAGGAAATACTTTCATAAGCATCCGGTCTTTAGGGTCGCGACCGATATTACCTTCAATAGTGCCACTTTCGTTTACTGGATCTCCCCAAACCAGAGCTGTGTATAAACGTTTAGTTTCTTTTCTGAAAAACTGTTGAGAAAGATTAGTCTTTGCTTCCGGAGTTTTGGCTACAAGAAGAAGACCCGAAGTGTCTTTGTCAATTCTGTGAACAAGTCCCAGTCTAGGATCTTCGAGATCCTTTATGTTGTCGAAATTCAGGTAATAAGCAACCGCATTTACTAAAGTGCCTGTGTAGTTTCCGTGCCCCGGATGAACAACCAAGCCCGGTGGTTTATTGATAACCATCAGGTCGTCATCCTCATAAACTATATTAAGAGGGATGTTTTCGGGGATAATCTCTAGCTCACGTCTGGGCCATTTTAGAACAAGAGTAACTACATCAAGTGGCTTTACTTTATAATTTGATTTAACAGGATTTCCATTAACCAGAATGGAGTTAGCTTCTGCAGCCTGTTGCAGCCTGTTTCGGGAGGTGCCTTCGATTCGTGAAGATAAGAATTTATCTACCCTCAGTGGTCCCTGTCCTTTGTCGGCAACGTATCTGTAGTGCTCATACATCAGTTCAGGACTTTCTGACTCTTCGGTGAATTCAGTTTCATCATCAGCCAGAAAATCTATATTATCAATATCTTCTTCTTTCACAAAAGATTATTTAGAAAAATGAATCGTCAAATTGTCCACTTTCTCCCGATTGATTTGTGTTCTGATTATCAAATTGACCAGGAGCAATGATTATTTCGTTGTCAACTCCCAGCGAGTCGGAGAGATGACTGCTGCTTACTACCAAATTGAGTGGTGAACCGGCAGGTATCTTTTCGTCAGGAGCAAGAGCCCTTCCATGATATTCAACAGCCATTACTAAGCCTGAGTATTCAGAAGGTACCTCTTCAATAGAAATCTGAGTGAAACCAAGAGAGTTTAGAAGAGCTAAAGCCTGCCTTGTAGAGTAATCTACCAGTCCCGGTACAACTATTTGCTGCGGATTTATTGAGTAGACTGTAACATATATTGAACGTCCCTCTTTTACTTTATTATTTGCTTTTGGTGTTTGATCCATAATTGAGCCAGGCACAGCATCTCGGTTATATATTGAATCTACTATCTCAATATGCAGTCCTTTAGCATTTAAAATTGTGCTTGCTTCGTTTATTTGTAATCCATCAAGTTTTGGTACAACTACATTTTGTCCGTGCCTGGTATATAGGTGCAGAGAAAAAAGTGTAAGTATAATGAGAATCCCTGCTGTGATAAATATCAAAGCAAGATTTTTTATAATACTATTGCCAAAAAAAGGTTTATTAGCTTGTTTTTTGCTCATAACATATGCGTTAGTAAATACTTGTTGTTATATAGCTACAAAAGTAGTAAAAAATTGGTAGTAGTGGAAGTGCTCATAAAAAAACAGGAATACGGCATACCGAATCCCTGTTTTTATTTATTCGCGACTTATTCAAATGATGCGCGCTATTCTTTAGTAAATTATTTACTGTGCTCCGAATAATTAATATTCGTCGGATACAGTTAATCTTGCTCTGCCTTTAGCGCGACGAGTAGCAAGTACTTTTCTACCGTTCTTTGTTGCCATTCTTGAACGGAAACCGTGTTTGTTTTTTCTTTTTCTGTTTGACGGCTGGAATGTTCTTTTCATTTGACTATATATATAATTGTTTGTTTTCTTTCGTTTACCTATATTTACGGGGTGCAAAATTAGATAAAATAATTAAAAGTACCAATTATATGAGGCGGAAAAAATCATTTTCACCAATTATATAAGGAAAAACAGCTAAGTTGGAAAAAATATAAGAAATAAGTGAGAAAAGTTTTGCAGTTATAAAAAAAGACTCTATATTTGCACCCGCAATTTGAGCATTGCATCATTTTAACACAAGGGTTCACGCCCTGCATAAGGCCCATTCGTCTATCGGTTAGGACGCAAGATTTTCATTCTTGAAAGAGGAGTTCGATTCTCCTATGGGCTACTAATAAAAAAGGAAATAAAGTCAA
>CAYZHS010000072.1:0-8626 GCA_964478295.1 uncultured Proteiniphilum sp.
ATCTGATTGAATCTTTATTTCCTTAAAATTAGGTTTCATATTATATAGAGTAATATTTTTTATTTATTTTAAATATAGGGTGCAATAATGTTTGCAATTGCAAGTAATAGACTAAACATAAGCGACAACTTAGATGTGCGTGCATCTAAAAAATCTATTGGAGTAAGATCTTTATCTGTAGCACTTTTCATCATTTTGATGTTTCTGTTTGCCATTGGAAAACTTATAAGTACCAAAAACGTTATTGGATGCAACAAATTAATAGTCACCAAAACAGCTATTAGCAAATAAGATACTAAAACAAGAGTTTGGTAAACTATTTGAGAACCCTCTAACCCAAGCTCCATTGCACGAGTCTTGATATTAGCTACTCTGTCTTGATTAATATCGCGTGTGTTGTTGGCATGTAATATCCCTACAACAAGCAAACCAATTGGTGCTGCAACTAATAGAGTTGCCCAGATAAGTTGCCCTGTAATTACAAACGCAATACCCATAGGCACTGCCATTGCATAACAAATATAAATAATTAGTTCACCCAGTGCTACATACTTAAACTTATAGTAGAAAAGAACACTTACTATTCCGATTACACTAAAAATCAATAATGGCCAACTGGTATTTATATACAGGTAGACACCTATCAAAACACCAATTGCAAGCATTGTTAAAGAGTAATAGAGTATTGTTTTGGGTTTAAAAACTCCCTGCACAATTAGACGTGGTGGACCTGTTTTCTCTTTTACATCTACCCCTTTCATGAAGTCCTGATATTCACTCATCAAATTTCCTGACATATGAAAGAATAGCATTCCGATAAAACCAAGTGCCCCATAAATCCAGTTTACCTCTCCAAAATATCTTCCGGTTTTAAATAGAAAATATATAAACGAACAGGCAACAATAGCCGGAGATGCGGACGCACTCCATGCCCAAGGGTGTGTTACAATAATCCAGTTTTTAAGTTTTCCTCCTCCATCCATAATTTAAGTAGTCAATGGGCTTACTTTACATTTAGATTTCAGTTCTTATCTTTAAACTATTACTTCAACAATCTCTCATTGAAAGACTTAAGTGTCTCAAGAACATTGCTGCGAACATGAATAAAGTATTCAACACCTTGTGCTTTGAGATCATCCATACATGCAGGAGCTCCTGCAACTACCAGTAGTTCATCTCCATCTTTAAGCAAGTTGTATGCTTCGGGTGCAAATGTTGGGTACTCATCATCGCTAGAGCAAAGAACTATTATGTCTGCACCCTTTTCGCGGGCATCCTTAATGCCTTCTTCTACTGAATTAAACCCTAGATTGTCGATTAGCTCATAACCAGCAGCTGCAAAAAAGTTGCTTGAGAACTGAGACCTTGCTAAACGCATCGAAAGATTTCCAATAGTAAGCATAAATACCTTAGGTCTTTTTTCACTTCTCTCGGTATTTAATCTCAATTCATTAAACTGGTTTGCCAGTCGGCGTTTGTTGAGACTTTTCAGAGGCGATTTTGAATTTGAGTCGCCACATCCACAACCACAACTTTTGCTGTTTTCGTCATCTAACTTACCCAACATACTTTCGTTGAAGTTTGGATACTGATTAGTACCTAGCATAATTTCTCTGCGATTGGCTAGTGCATTGAATCGGTCGTCTGCCGAAGCATTTATAGCATCTTGAACTGTGCCATTAATTAAAGCATTATAGAATCCTGTTTCTTCTGTTTCAATAAAAAGATTCCACGCCTGCTGAGCAAGAGACGAGGTTAACGTTTCTATATAATAAGAACCTGCAGAAGGGTCGGTAACTTTATCAAAATGAGCTTCTTCTTTAAGCAGAAGTTGCTGATTTATTGCTATTCTTTCTGCAAACTCTGTTGGAGTTTCAAATGCTTCATCAAAAGGACGAACAGTAAGCGAGTCAACTGAACCAAGTGTAGCCGACATTGCTTCTGTTTGTGTACGAAGCATATTTACATATGGATCGTAAACTGATTGGTTGAACTTTGATGTTGTAGCATGTATATTCATTTTTGCTGCACAACGACAGGTTCCATCATTAGCTTTATTATCACAATCGTGTGGACAAGGGGCTTTATATGCTGAAACTATCTCGGCCCATAACCAGCGTGCGGCACGAAATTTAGCAATTTCCATAAAGTAATTTGATCCTACACCAAATTCAAACTTTATTTTCTTTGCAGCTAAAGATGGATCAACGCCATTTTCAATAAGTGCAGATAGAACCTGATTGCCGTATGAAATTGCATAACCAAGTTCTTGGTAACTATATGCACCGGCATCGTTCATCATATTACCTGTTACTGAAATTGCTTTGTAACGAGGAAGCGGCGCTGTAATATTAACAATTTCGACTGATTTCTCAATCCAGTTTGGTTCATCAACTCCTTTTTTAAGTATTTTTCTGAATGGGTCAAACTCAATTGAACCAAAACACTCTAAAGGATTTAGATTTTGTGAACGTACGTACTCTACCACTAATTTTGCTAAGTCGATAGTACGTGATATACATGTTCTGAAGTTTAACTCCACTTTATCAGGTGCAATACCTTTTAAAAGTATTGACAGATTCTCGGCAGTAAGTTGATTTTTTGGCAATTGAAAGCCAAGTGAAGTTACACCCTTAGTTAGTAAAGTAAGAGCTTTTTTATTTGCTTCACTAAAATCTTCTACTTTAATCTCATGCCTGATATACCACAAGTTGTTTTTTCTTGTGCTGCGAACATAGGGGAATTCACCGGGTAAATTCTCTGTAGAGGCTAAACCCTCTATATCTTCTGCTCTGTAAAATGGATTTACGTTAAACCCTTCTTTAGTTTTCCACACCAGTCTCTTTTGAAAGTCAGCACCTTTAAGGTCTTTGGTTACAACTTCCATCCACTCATTAGTGGAAACAGGAGGAAAATCCGTGAAAAGTTTCTCTCTCTGATTACTCATATTTAATTATTTATTATTTTTTAGGAGACGCAAAATTACAACATTTTACTCTCATTTAAAAGTGTTTAGATCTATATAAAAATATTTATTTGAGATAATATATCTACGAGTTGCTGAGGTCAACCAATAGCTTTGAGATCTTCTTAACAACGGCCTCAGCAAACAACTTGCCTTTATCGGCGGTTGATTTTTTAGGGTTTCCTATTCCAGTATCTTCCGACACTTCATCCCAGTCGCGGGGCATCCACCCTATTTTTTTGTTTAATGCATCTATTTTAACAGGCTTAACAGCACCATCTCCTGCACTCTCCATTTCTACCAACTCAGGGTGATAATGAAGCATAACAGAAGTTTCGAGTTCTCCAGCATGTTCGTCTGGTTTTTCTTCAAAATATCCTTCTGAAGATACAACTGTCCACCAATCCACAACAATAATCTGAAAATCAGTGAACATCATTTGTAAATCTCTAACATAGGGTTTAAATGAATTTCCGCCATGGCCATTAATAACAACCAATTTTTTTATACCCTGCACATTTAAAGATGTCACAATATCGAGAAGTATTGCTTTTTGAGTTTCACTTCTTGTGTGAATACAGAATGGTTTATTCCATTGACCCGCATTTTGTGAACCGAAGTAAACAGGTGACATAACCATGCTTACTACACCCTCTTCATATGCTAATTCAGCTGCATCACTAGCTACTTCATAAGTTAGAATACAATCTGTTAAATAAGGAAGATGGTAGTTATGAGGTTCCACTGCACCCCAGGGCAGAATTGCAATATTGTAGTTCTGATTTTTTACTTCACCCCAATTAGTAAGTGGGATATGAAGAAAGGATTTTTTTGCCATAAATTGGTAATTAAATGATTACATAGTGATAAGTCCTTTTCTTAAACAATAAAAAGTGAGTCCGGAAACAGTTTTAACACCTGTTTTTGCTATAATATTTTTACGATGGGTAAGAACTGTGTTGTGACTAATATTAAGCTTTTCAGCAATTTCTTTATTAATACAGCCCTTAACTATATGTTTAAGTATCTCTATTTCTCTGTTTGTTAAATTGTGATTTCCGTCATCTGGTCTATGAAGATGTTCATTAAAGATAGTGTGTTGCAGATGACTAATATCTGAAGAGTTGAGCAAATTCAATTTTGGAATTAAAACTCTTGAACGCAACCTATTATGAGCGGCTAGATCTTTCTGGAATGAATGAATTGAAAATATTACTGCATAGCAAAGGTTTTGATTATAATCTGAAGACAGATGCTTTATGAGTATGCTTTTTAAATCTTGCAGTAGATCATCAGGAAAGTCATCATCATAATTTGTTAGATTATTTAGCTGATTTGACATTCTCTCCTTGAATTTTAGAAACAGGACCCTAAGCATCTTAAGCTCTTCGTTTTCAGCAACATTATTAGAGTTAGGCCCGGCAGTAAAATTTGCACCATCTCCCGATACGCTTATCGCAATAAATGCGTTAAGGTGTTTCTCAATATTAGGCATCAGTTCATATATGTAGTTTTCAACAGTACTGTGAAAGTAGTCTACAATCTCTTCTGTGCCTATTTTATCAAGATCTTTGGCATAAAAATCTTCATCAATATAATTATTTAGAACCGCAAGAAGTAGTTCCGTATCTATATTATATTCTTCACAGAGAGTCTCAATTGTATTTTCTCCAACGCCTAATTTAACACCAAAACGGTTAAGCACCGGTATCAACTCGTTGTACTCACTAAGCACATCTGCCATTATAGTATTTCGGTTCAATAGGTGCATTTATAATTTATTTTATATTGCTGGCTCTAAATTCTCTATTCAACTTGCGCTCTCTTATCATATGTCTGATTGCTTCAAAAGGGTGAATAAAAAGCATACGAGGTCCTGCAAACCTCATTACCATTTTTATCTTTTCCCTCATATCTTTTTTGTAACAATGAATTGAACATGTTCCACAAGTTGGTTTTTCCTCACCAAATGGACATCGCTCCAGCCTCAGAAGTGCATAATTGTTAAGAGTTTCGCACTCCGCGCATAACCCTTTATCAGGTTTATGTTTAGAGCGGCAATATATATTAATCATTTTAGTTACTACATCTTTTTCCTTTTCGTTCATCTCCGCCTCCTGAGTTTTCAATTCATTTTTATTGAATTTGAAGCCAAAATTAGCGATTTTCTTTTTTCTTTCCAAAGTAAACTATAAATGTACACTTCAGTAAATCAATATTTCATACCGAAACAACTTTATTTTTCATCCTTTATCAAAATATAATCCCCTTGGGAATTCTCTTCTAAAGAATATCCCTCATTGAGCTCAATTATCCAACCGTCGCCTTTTATTAACATATCAGTAATCTCTGTGGGATATGAAACAATTACCCAACGCCAATCAGATCTTAATAGTGCTCCACCTTCTGTTACAGTTAATATCCCCCAGTTATCGCTCATAACTATTTTAGGATATACAGTTCCCTCATCTTCGTCGAGAGGAATTAGACTTTTTGGGTCAAAAGACATATTCATATCTTCTAGTCTGATTTCAAGATGGGGCTGTTCTAAGAACTTTTCTCTGTAATCGTCAACTGTGTTAGTGTGAAATGATACTCTATGCAACTCTTCATCTATTATTTTTTTTACATTATATTCTTCTGCCACCTGACGTACATATGCTTGCAAAAGTATACGATTTTCAAGTTCGAATGCTTCAGAGAAAAAATCTGTCAAGTCGGTTTCGTTATCAATCTTTTTATTCCATAGATAATCTTTTTGTTGCAGAAAGAAACCATAAACTGGAATAGTTTCATAAGCGAATGAACGAACAAAACTTGGAGATTTATCAAATTCCTTAATCCTTTTAGTCAGATACTCACGCCATTGCCATTTATCACGCCCACTCATAAATTGACCTGTATAAGTTGCAACACCTTCAAGCATTTCAAGACTATTTTCGGTAACCTGTGAGCCACGGTAAATTATATATCTATATTTTCTGAAGATAAGTGCATTTCGTATATGCTCTTCAGATTTATTGAGCCTGCTAGCATAAAGAGCAGCCTCTAGTGCAGCTAACTCCAGTCGCAAATAAATTCTCCCATCCCGTTGGTCGAGATGATTATTATCTTCTCTCCTTATTTTAAAACCAAGTGATGGTTGAGCTCTATGAAACAGTTCATGCATTATAAGATCCATCCTATCGTATCTGTTTACAGGGAGTGGCAGTAAAAGCATTGCCCAATGAGTACCACTCCAGGTAATGTCAGTGTTAGATACCGGTATAGATCTAGGTAATTCCCCTATGAATAATCCATCTTTTGCAATTAAATATCCATCTTCATCCTGTACATTAGCAAAAACTTCTCTTGTATTAGGATCGACTAACATTATAGGGGCGTATATATCACTATCCCATAACATCATATATCTTTCTGTTGTCTCTTTTATCTGCTCAAATAATTTGAATATATCCACTGTAGTGTAGATCGGCTTTTGAGCAAGAATGATTCCTGAAAGCAAGTTTAATAACCATATGACTATGAGATGTTTCATACAAACTACATAGTTAATTATTTTAGATCTGAATTAAGTTTTCTTCATAACTTTCTCAGAGAGTAAGACGGTCCATTTTCTAGGTATAAACCGAATAAAAAATGGAGCCAATTTATTCATAGATCCATGAATAACTGTTGCTTTTCCTTTCATCATAGACTTGTATCCAAGTGCTGCAACATCTGCCGGATTGGCAATTTTTACATTTTTCACAAGATCTGAAGCGTTCATATTAGACTCTTCTCCAAAGCTTGTACTTGTGGGACCAGGACAAAGTGTTGTTATAGTGATATTATCATTTTTGAGTTCTCTGCTAACTGCTTCAGACAAACTAAGTACATATGATTTGGTTGCAAAATATACAGCCATCATCGGACCGGGTTGAAAAGCTGCTGTTGAAGATATATTAAGAATCCTTCCAGACTTCCGTCCTCTCCAATCATTAATAAAGAGATGCATAAGATGTGTGAGAGAAGTAACATTTAATGAAATCATTTTCTCATATCTTTGCCATGAAGTGTTGGAAAATAAGCCATAGTCGCCAAAACCTGCATTGTTAACCAAGTAATCGATATCTAAACTATTACTTTTTATTTCATGAAAGAGTTCTTCAACAGAGTTTGATGAACAGAGATCTTTAACTATTACTACTACTGAAACTGAATAGGTAGATTCTAAATCTTTTTTAAGCTTATTCAGCAACTCTCCACTTCTTGCCACTAATACTAAATTCGTATTATTTTTCGCAAATATCAAGGCAAGCTCTTTGCCTATTCCTTTTGATGCACCTGTTATCAATGCAGTTTTGCTCATAATTCTTTCTGTTATAACTATAGAAGTATTCGAAGAACAAATTTAATCTAATTTTTATCTGTTTCGTTAAATAGAAAGATAAAATCAATTAATAGATTCAGTTAAAAACTAATATTAGTAATAAGAATTTGTTATTCAGAAAACATCAACAGAAGATATGCAACTGTCTTTTAATTGCGTTTTCTGGATTTATCAATTCGAAGAAATATAAAAAGCAGTATTGTAAAACCCCATAAAGAGGAGCCTCCGTAACTAAAGAAGGGTAATGGTATTCCAATAACAGGCATAATACCAATTACCATGCCTATATTTATTATAAGATGGAAGAAAAAAACACTAACTACACCATATCCGTATACTCTTCCAAATGAAGTGGTTTGTCTCTCGGCTAACTTAAGAAGTCTGAGTGTAAATATTGTTAGCAAGATAAGAATAATTGTTGATCCGATGAAACCATGCTCTTCTCCTATAGTACAAAAAATAAAGTCTGTATCCTGTTCGGGAACATATTTCAGCTTGGTTTGTGTGCCGTTTAAATAGCCTTTACCTGTTAAACCACCTGACCCAATTGCAATTTTAGACTGTCCAACATGATAACCAGCTCCACTCAAATCTTGTTCCATTCCAAGTGTTACTTTTATTCTCATTTGTTGATGAGGTTGAAGCACTTCATAAAAAACATATTCTGTAGACTCAAGGAACAAAAAAGAACCTATTAAAAACAAGAACACATATAAGTATGTAGATGCTCTGTATCTAAAAAATAAGAAAAGCAGAAATAGTGCTGCAGAAGAGAGTGATATTATAGCTACTAATCCCCAGTCTACATCTATTTTAAAAAGTGTAAGAATAAATGCAATTAAAAAAACAGAAGTTGAAATTAGTATAATATTAAAGCTTGTTTTTCTACGTTTGAGATAACTCCATACTAAACCTGAAGAAAAGATTATTATAAGTACAATTGAAATAATTTCTCCAGTTGACAACATACCTATCTGAGTGTCAGAAAACTTGATGCCAAGAATAAAATATGCAACTGCAGCAATCCCCATAAACAACACTCCGCCTGGAAGTCCTTCTCTGTAAAGAACCAATATAAAGCTAAGATAGACTAGCGCAGTACCGGTCTCGCTTTGTAGAATCACTAATATTGCAGGTATAAGAATTATGCTAACCACCAGCAATAAATTCTTCTTTTCCATTAGCTTAAAATCATATGCATAAAACACCTTAGCAAGTGCAAGAGCAATAATAAACTTCATGAATTCTGCCGGTTGAAGCCGTACTGGTCCTATTATCAACCAAGACCT
>CAYZHS010000073.1:0-8515 GCA_964478295.1 uncultured Proteiniphilum sp.
TCATGGATTCTTCCGTGAGGAGAACCGCATGGATTTTTACAGCACGATGCTAGGTTTCCTGGCGAAATATCTAAAATAAAGTTATAATATAAAATGTTCCAGAACTACATTCGTTCTGGACCCTCAATGCCGAATAGCGACATACCTCTACTGATGGTAAGTGCAACATTCTTAGAAAGCAGCAACCTGAAGTTACGTAAGTCGCTATTCTCTTCTTTAAGAATTGTATAATCGTGATAGAATTGATTGTATTCCTTAGCAAGGTCATATATATAGTTGGCTATTAATGACACGTTATACTCTTCACCCGCTTGTCTAATAACAGCTTTAAATTCAGATAGAAGCTGTATTAATCCTACCTCTTTATCAGATAGCGAAATAGTGGTTGTAACTGCTTCAGGAATAACTATTTTTAGTTCTTCTGCTTTCCTTAGAACAGATTTAATCCGGGCGTGCGTATATTGAATAAAAGGACCAGTATTGCCATTGAAATCTATAGACTCTTTTGGGTTGAAGGTCATGTTTTTCTTAGGATCTACTTTTAAAATGAAATATTTAAGAGCGCCTAGTCCAACCATACGACTTATAGCTTCTGTCTCTTCTGCAGTAGCGTTATCAAGCTTTCCTAACTCCATAGAGGTCTCACGAGCAGTTTCAATCATTTCTAACATTAAATCATCTGCATCTACAACTGTACCTTCACGCGACTTCATTTTTCCTTCAGGCAGCTCCACCATGCCATAAGAGAAGTGAACTAATCCTTTCCCAAACTCAAAACCAAGCATATCCAATATAATTGAAAGTACCTGGAAGTGGTAGTTCTGTTCATTTCCCACTACATATATCATTCTGTCGATAGGGTAGTCGTCAAATCGCAGCTTCGCAGTACCAATGTCCTGTGTCATATAAACAGATGTACCGTCAGATCTAAGCAGTAACTTATGGTCTAAACCATGAGAAGTTAAATCTACCCATACAGAACCATCTTCTTTCTGGTAAAAAAGACCCTCCTTCAATCCTCTTAGCACCTCTTCTTTTCCTGCAAGGTAAGTTTCAGATTCATAGTAAATTTTATCAAAAGAAACTCCCATTTGTTTATATGTTGCATCAAAACCGGCATATACCCAGTTGTTCATCATTTTCCAAAGGTCTACTGTCTCTGCGTCATTTGCCTCCCATTTACGAAGCATTTCACGCACTTCGGCCATTAACTCCGATTTTTCTTCAGCTTCTTCTCTTGTTAATCCTTTACTTTGAAGTTCAGCTACCTCCTTTTTAAAATTCTGATCAAAAAGAACGTAGAAGTCACCAATTAAATGATCTCCTTTTTTACCTGAAGATTCAGGTGTTTCATCATTACCCCATTTTTTCCAGGCAAGCATCGACTTGCATATATGTATACCTCGGTCGTTTACTATATTGGTTTTTACTACTTTCTTTCCATTCACTCTGAGAACTTCACTTAGTGCATGCCCAAGTAAATTGTTGCGTACATGTCCTAAATGGAGTGGCTTATTAGTGTTAGGTGATGAATACTCAACCATGAAAAGTTTAGCATCTTCTTCAACTGGCGTGAACCCGTATCCCAGGTCATCATTCATAGTTTGTAGAAGTTCCAGCCATATATTTGTAGCAATTGTAAGGTTAAGAAAACCCTTAATTACATTGTATTCCGAAATAATTGGAAAATGTTGAGAAAGATATAACCCTATCTCTTCGGCTGTTTGTTCCGGATTTTTACGAGAAATCTTTAAAAGAGGAAATGTTACTAAAGTGTAATGTCCTGAAAACTCTTTTTTAGTCTTTTGTAGTGTGATTTGAGTTTTGTCCACAATTGAGCCATATAGCTCATTTATCGCACTTACTATTGATTCCTGTAATATATTTTCGATATTCATACCAATGCCTGTTTACTATTCTTTTTGAAGTTGCTGATTGAGAGAACAAAGTTAAGAAATTTGATTGAAAGTCCTAACTGCTTAGTTATTTATGAGATGTCTTATTAATTATATCTTGTATGACCAACCCAGAAAGAGTGAATCCAAATACAGCGGTTACCTGAACCATAGTTCCATTAGTGCGTGCCTTTCTAAAGCTACTGTTTTCGTCGGCATTAATCAATGCGTCTTCACCCAAATTTATGTTCATCTCTTCACTATATACGCAAATAATTGGTTTTTGTGGTTTCTCTCCTTTCTTCATTCTTTGCCTCAAAGCTGCAGCAAGCTTACATCCTCGAACCTTACTAAACTCAGCTGTTTTTATTTTTTGAGGGTCTAATTTCAACCCTGCACCCATCGATGAGAATACAGTAGCATCAGTTTTTGAGGCTTTGATTAGTAAATCCATTTTGTTTGAAAGAGAATCTATTGCATCAATAATGTAATCATATTCATTAAGGTTAAAAGATTCTGCAGATTCGGGACAGTATATTTCTGGTCTTGAAGTTATTTCAGCTTTTGGGTTTATTTCAAGCAACCTGTTTTTTAAAACGTCAACTTTTAACATGCCAACTGTTTTTGTTGTTGCCGGAAGTTGCCGATTTATGTTAGCAACTGCAACCTTGTCAGAGTCTATTATAGTAAGAAAGTTAATTCCACTTCTTATTAATCCCTCTGCGCACCAGCTGCCAACACCACCTACACCAAAAAGAACAACCCTTTTTGAAGCAATTTCACGCATCGACTCCGTTCCAATTAGTAGTTCGGTTCGTGCAAATAGTTCATTATATTCCATCGATTTTCTTTAAAAGCAGGCAAAATTAATATCAATGGTACAATAAAAAAATTGTATGGTTGTTTTTTTCTAAATATCGCTTAATTCTAACCAACGCATGGTTTTTGCATCTACAAGTTCAATAATCTCTGAAATACGATTAGAGAAACTGACCAATTCTTCGGAGGATAGTGAGCCCGAAGACAACTTTGTAGTTAAACTACTCTTTTCTTCTTCAAGCATTTCTATCTCTTTCTCAAGTGTTTCAAACTCCTGTTTCTCACGATAACTTAATTTGGTTCTTTTTTCTTGCCTGTTATCGACCTCCTCTTCTTTTGCTTTTATCGATTTCTCTGCTTTAGTCTCTTCTGCTTCAATCCTATCTTTCTCAATCTTCCACTCTCTAAACTGAGTATAATTGCCAGGGAAATTCTGTATTTCAGCATTTCCATGAAATACAAGAAGATGATCAACTACTTTATCCATGAAATAACGGTCGTGCGATATAACTATCAGACACCCTTTAAATTCTGCCAGATACTCTTCAAGGATATTTAGTGTAATAATGTCGAGATCGTTTGTAGGCTCATCAAGAACAAGAAAATTTGGATTCTTTATTAATACGGTACAGAGGTATAATCTTCTTTTTTCTCCTCCACTTAATTTATACACAAAGTTGTGCTGCTTTTCGGGAGGAAACATAAAATGGAGTAGAAACTGTGATGCTGTCAGGTGTTTACCATCCCCCATATCTATTACCTCTGCAATGTCAGTTACAACATCAATTACTTTTGTTTGCTCATTAAACTTTAATCCATCTTGACTGTAATAGCCAAAGTTTATAGTTTCACCTATTTCGAAGTTTCCACTGTCGGGTTCCACCTCTCCTAGCAGCATTTTTATAAAAGTCGACTTGCCTGTACCGTTATTGCCAACAATTCCCATCTTCTCATAACGGGTAAAGAGATAGTTAAAATCTTGCGTGATTTTTATATCACCATAGCTTTTGCTAACTTCTTTAGCTTCAAATATCTTCTTCCCTATATAGGCTCCTTTTGCCGAGATTTTGATACTGCTATCATCACGGCGTTTATTTGCTTTCTCTTCAAGTGTGTAAAAAGCATCTACTCTGGATTTAGATTTAGTGCCCCTGGCTTTAGGTTGTCTACGCATCCATTCCAGCTCTTTTCTCATAAGGTTCTTTGCTCTGCTAACTTCAGAACCCTCTGCAGAAATTCGTTCATCCCTTTTCTCAAGATAATAAGAGTAGTTGCCTTTGTATGAGTAAATCTGCTTGTTGTCTATTTCAATTATGCTGTTGCAAACACGATCAAGAAAATATCTGTCGTGTGTTACCATCAATAAACTGATATTGCTTCTGGAAAGATATTCTTCAAGCCATTCAACCATCTCTAAGTCGAGGTGGTTAGTAGGTTCATCAAGCATAATCAGTTCAGGTTCACTTATAAGAACATTAGCAAGTGCAACACGTTTAACTTGTCCACCCGAAAGCTCACCAATCTTCTGATGAAAATCAACTATTTTAAGCTGTGTCAGAATTTGTTTAATGCGCTGTTCATAGTCCCATGCATCTAGCAGGTCCATTTTGGCAAGCACCTCGTCCAGCTCTTCATGATTCCCTGATGCCATAATATCCTCATATCGGGCAATAAGCTTAACGGCTTCATTGTCCATGCTGAAGCAGGCTTCCAGAACTGATAATTCTGAATCAAATTGAGGTGATTGATCTAGATATTCTACTTTAATGTCATTTCGAAATACAACCCTCCCATTATCATAAGGCTCTTTGCCTGAAATTATATTGAGAAGGGTAGTCTTGCCCGATCCGTTTGAAGCAATTAAACCAATTTTATCACCCTCTGCAATACCAAAAGAGATTTCGTTAAACAGAAGTAAATCGCCAAAGCTTTTTGTTAGTGAGTCTATTTGTAATAGAGGGTTTGCCATAATTTAAATAATAAGAATGCAAAAATACAAAAAAACTTGCTGATTATTAAATTGGTAATTAAAACCTCCATCTGATATAACTGAATATGTCGGTTCTGCTATTACCGTTTATCTGTTCAGTGCCTGAGCTGATAACATCTCTGTTGAAATACCTAGAATAAGCAAACTTAAAAGATAGTGAGAGAAAAGATGTGATGTCATATCTGCCGTTTAATGCATATCGAATACCTTTACCGTAAAAAGAAGGCATGTAAAAAGTGCTAAGAAGATTTCTTTCGTACGAATAAAGACGTGCATTATAAGTCTCAGCATTGAAATATGCCAGATATGCACTTCCAGATAATTTGTTATTTCCCTTGTAGTTAATGTTTTGAGAAATCATAAATCCAAGTTCCTTGTCAAAATGTTTTACTTTATATCTGGCAAAGTCTGCAGTAGTTTTAAAGCTCCAGCCATTATTTGAGTTGAGATTATAACGTAAACGAATCTTATGGGTAGAGTAAGGGAGAATAGTTCTACTTTCGGGGTCAGGGTATTTTGAGTTTTTTTCTTTCTTTTTGTATTTATATCTCATCTCAAAGTATGATTGTTGCGTTATATTATAAGCTCCAAGAAAATAATAATCAATTGCCTTAGAAGGGCCATCTATACCATATTTTGCCCAGGGAAAACTAATAAAATCAATATATGTACTTAAAACAAACCTTTTAAAAGGTTTGAAAGATGTTGCAATAAAAACTCCTTTCTCATTTTGCACTCTATTGCCCTCAGAGAATGACTGTGCATGTAAAGCATTATATGTTACCGGAAAATATCTGTACAAAATAGTTAGTGAAAGGTTTGCAGATGGTCTGTATTGCAGAGAGTTTAAAGTAGCAACAGATCCATTCTCAGACATTCCTGTTTCACCAGCTAAAATAAAACCAGGTAGCTGATACGAATAGTCTATGCTCGCATTAAAGTTGGATGAATCTCTCATATAATACCTGTTGTAATCTCTTAATGTGGGGTTGTACATTCTGTTGTATTTATGATACACAGCACTAGCTCCAATCTGAAAACGATTTTTTCGAAAATTTATATTTGTTCCTGCAACCTGTTCGTTGCTGTTTCTTTTTTTGCTTATTTCAAGTGGAGTACGATGTAATCCATCAATTTTTAAAGATGTAATCTCACCAGTGTTTGAAATATTAGCATCAATTTCTCTATTTGAGTAGAAGTTAGTCAGTGATATATTGGCCAATTCAAAAAGAGTTGCTGCACCTCTGAAAAAACCATATTCGGAAGTTGAGAAATGCCTTTTAGGCTTAATAGTACGTCTTGCAACATTGTCAATTCCCCAAGCTTTACTCCCAATAAAGTCGTTGTTAAGAATCAACCCTTGTCCAAATGATAGCCTGTAATCACCTAATGCAAGAGTTTTTAATTTCCCAATATCATTAACTATAAAATAAAATCCGTAGTGATCATAACCCTTTGGATGCTCTTTTTTAAGAAAAGGCTCGCCGGCATCTTTCTCTGCAGTAAATCCCATTTGAATTTTATCCTTATACATAGAAGAATATCTTATTGAGTTGTAAAAATCTTCACCTCTGTATTTTCTGTTTGGATATCTTTCAAGTATACTATCAGAAAAGTTTCCGTAACCCGATCTAGTCGTAAGAGTCTTGTCTAAACGCAGCTGCATCTCGTGACGCCCATATCTTAGTATGTCAGAAACTCTTTTTGTTTCTTGTAACTTGCTTCTTGTGTTTGTCTCCACTTCTCCAACATAAAAGAAAGGTATTATAAGTTGAATAGTTTTGAAGCTTAGTTTCCTAACATTTCTTAACTCATATACAGTCATAACCGGGCGATTCCTTTCGAGGAATTGGATTATTAAGTCTGCTTCTTCAGATTTTAAGAATGGTATACTTTTTAACTCTTCTCGAGTTACAGTGTTAAGATTCAGTGGGTTTGATTCTAAATGCAACAGCTCTTCATACAGATTGTCAATAGCTGTAAGATTTACTTCTTCTTCGGCAAGTTGATTAACATATTCTCTCCAACTATCATTTTGTGCATTAACTAAAAAAGGAATTCCAATAATTAGAAAAAATATAGTATATTTAGTGCTCTTCATTTTAATATCAATTTTCTCAAAAATAATAGTTTAAAATGGAATAAACTAGTTATTTAGCATTTGGTTTACTAGGATCTATAAAATTATGCGAACTGTTTATAGCTTTATTTCAGTTTATGTGAGACAATGAAAATAAAAAGGTCTAATTTTACCAAAGATTTAAATTTTACATTGCTTATGATAAGAGTCTTGCTGATATCAGTAATTGTAGTTAACTTGTTTCTTTCCTGTGGAAAATTGCGTAAGTCAGGTCACGAGTATGATCTGCCTCAGATATTGTTGAATGATACTCTTAGGGTACTAACGTTAAATACTTCTACATCATATTTCATATATCGCGATCAGCCAATGGGTTATCATTACGATATGATTTCAGAATTTTGTAAGCAATATGGGTTAACCCCAAAAATTATTGTAGCGGAAAATTCAAACTCGATGTTGCAGATGCTAAAGAATCGAGAAGCTGATGTTATAGCATATAATATGCCTGTTACAAATCAAATGAGAGATTCCATTATTTATTGTGGATTGCAACAAATATCTCATCAAGTGCTTATTCAAAGAGTGCAACATTACGATTTTATGATTACTGATGTAACAGGTTTGATTGGCAAGAAGGTAACTGTAATTAGAGGGTCTAGCTATCACGACAGAATATTAAATCTTAATGAGGAGCTTGGAGGGGGTATAATTATAGAAGAGATAAACGGAGATACAACTCTTGTAGAAGATCTTATACGAATGGTGTCACTCGGAAAGATAGAGTATACAATTGCAGATGACGTTTTGGCTAAGTTAAATCAAACATATTTCAGTAATATTGACGTTCATCTTCCTATTAGTTTCGACCAGAGATCGTCATGGATAGTAAGAAAAGATACTCCTGTACTGGCAGATTCACTAAATAAATGGTTCGAGCATAGTGTTAGCGAGCCAGCATATCTAAGAATAATAAAAAGATATTTTGAAGTAGCCAAGGGCTATTCAGATGTTCATTTACCCACTTTCAAAAGTAATCTTGGAGAAGGGGTTATTTCACCTTACGATGTCTATTTCAGACAATATGGTAACGAGGTGGGTTTAGATTGGAGGTTGCTTGCATCAGTATCATATCAGGAATCAACGTTTAACAGCGAAGGTAGCTCTTGGGCAGGTGCAAAAGGATTAATGGGGTTAATGCCCGCAACAGCAGAGTCATTAGGCGTTGGAAGTGATATGATTATCGACCCTGAATTGAATATTAAAGCTGGAGCAGAGTATCTTAAATACCTGATAGATTTGTTTAATTTTATTGAAAATAAGGAAGAGCGTTTAAAGATGGCTTTAGCATCTTATAATGGTGGTATAGGTCACATTTCTGATGCCAGGGCACTTGCCGAAAAATATGGATCAGATGCAAATGTATGGGATGGGAGTGTCGAAAAGTATATACAATTAAAGCGTTTAGAGCAGTATTATAACGATCCTGTTTGTAAAAACGGCTATTTTAGAGGCGATGAAACTGTTGATTATGTTAGAGATGTAGTTGGTAGATGGCAATTTTTCAAAGAGAAAATTAAAGAATAAGATCGTCACCTACCGTTAAATAAAAAAATCATTATCTTTGCGAATGCTTCAAACATAGTAAAAGAGAAAAACTATAAAATTAGAAACCGATAGAATTTAATATAATGTCAGTCATAATTAAGAAAGTCACGTCTAAGGATGATT
>CAYZHS010000074.1:0-8491 GCA_964478295.1 uncultured Proteiniphilum sp.
GTCTTACTAGTGCGAGGATTGATAAGCCGCTTGCATTCTTAAATCATTTACAGGAGATTGGTAAAGATACATGGATTAGACATGTTGTGGTGCCAGACCTGACTTATGACAGAGTGCAGCTTGAGAAGCTGGCCGACTACCTTACGCAGTTTAGTGTAATAAAGAAGGTTGAACTGCTTCCGTATCATGTGATGGGTGCTTCTAAATATGAAGAGATGGGAATGGAGTATGCGCTTAAGGATACTGAAGCCCTCTCGGCCGAAAAACTTGCTGTTGCGGAGGAGATATTCTCTGCTAAAGGATTGCCTTTGAGAGTATAGAGATATAAGATTTATGGTATTTGTAACTGTGGTTACTTTACCAACTCAAAAGTATAGCCCTGCTCAATTAGCCACTCTATGGCCTTGGGCAGGGCATATTTCATGTTAACCTCTGCCTTGAGTGAATCGTGAAACACAATAATAGAACCATCGCGAGTATATTTCTTTACATTGTTGAGTACCTGCTCAGGGTTCATAAACCTGCTATAATCGCGTGTTACAACATCCCACATTATAATTTTGTATCCCTTCTTTTTGAGAAGTGCAGGCTGAGGAAATATCATATGACCATGTGGAGGTCTGAACAGATTGGAGTGAATTAACTCTTTTGCTGCGTGAGTATTATTTATAAATTCGTTGGGTTTGTTTTGCCATCCCTGCAGATGATTGAATGTGTGGTTACCGGTAGCGTGACCTCGTTTTAGAAGATCTTCGTAGATATAGCCGTATTTACGAACATTATCACCTACACAAAAGAAGGTTGCCTTTACATTATATTTATCGAGAATATCGAGTACCCATGGAGTAACCTCGGGTATAGGGCCATCGTCGAAAGTGAGGTATACGGTTTTTTTATCCTGTAAAGGAATACGCCAGATAGCTTTGGGATATAGTGCTCTGTAAAGTATAGGGGGTTGTTCAATTAACATACCTGTTTGTGTAATAATTGTTTTACACGAGATAGTAGTGCACAGTATCACTACAGTGCACTACCTGGCTCTTATTTTAAAATAATTGTCGACTTGCTATTTTTGAGGTGCCACTCCATATTGCTCCAGTAATCGTGGGTTGAACTTATTCATCATTCCCATAGCTTCTTGCATTATCTGATATTCACTCGATTGCAAAGCTGTGTCGAGTTCGGGCGCAGAGTAGTATCCTCTTACAGAACTGTCTGTGACATCTCTCAATATTATATCACCTATATAAGATACTCCAATCATATAGAACGATTGTGAAAGCTCTAACAGAGAGCTGGTCATTTCTAAGTATTTGTCGTGATCGTACACCTGATATATGCTTTTTATTAGCAGCAGAGGGTTTACATTACTATAAACGATATCAGACATTGAGTTGGCCACATCCACCGGCTTTAACCTTTGGAACCAGTTCATATTTGCGTTAACTCTATCGTGGATTGCTGAAATCAGAGCCTCGCCCTTTTCGGTTTCACCAATCTTATAATATGATCTGGCAAAGATGAGACCGTCGGTGCCGTAAGGAACAGCAGACTCGGGAATCATAGTTGTAACCTTATCTAGTGCTATATTGGCCTTTTCGAACTCACCCGCATCGATTAATGCATCTACAAGTTGTGTGAAGTATAATCTATATGTTGATAGCATTCTTCTGCTAGTTTCATCCATATATATGTTTTTATCATTCTCTAATCCACCCCAACGGAATTTATTGACCATAGTCTCATAAGCCACTTCGAGGTTAACTCCGTTGTTTAACGGACTGCCCGGAACCACCTGATAGGTGAGTCCATTTAACGAGAAGTTGCTATCCTCCATATTCATATATAGCGAAGGAGTGATTGTTGTTGCAAAATGAATTGGACGTTGCCAGTTATCATCGTTCAGATTAGACAACATTTCGAGAATCATTATTTCTTGACGGTAAACTGCTTGCTTGCCTTCAAGACTTATAATCATTCTATCAGCAGGCTCAGCTGCCAGTGCTTCCCAGTTTACTTTCTCTCTGTTTACATCGAGAGAAAGCAGGTTGCCCGGTATTATCTGAGTTTCGCCTGTTGAGAAAGGATTTGCAGGTTTAGCATTTTCACCTGTACGCAAATTCTCCATAGCCTGCTTAAGAGAAATAGTATCTTTATAAGCGTTCCTGTCGTAATAACTGCCATATGTGTGCTGAGGTATGTTGCTCTGTTGAAGAACATTCTCTATCTCTTCTCTTGTAATTACAAAAGCTGCACTTCCGGCATCGCCCGAATAACGAGGTCTGCTCCATTTAATTGGAAGCGGCTCAGATTCATATGCAGGGCGCAAAAGTTGATCGACATACCATTCGGTTTGTAAGAAGCTGAGATTAGTTACCCTAACATCAGTTCTGTACCCTTCGGTCTCCTGAACATACCATAGTGGATATGTATCATTATCGCCATTTGTGAAAAGAATGCCATTTTCGCCAACACTGCTTAGATAGTTCATTCCGGTATCGCGAGCAAGTGTTCTGCCTGAGCGATCGTGGTCGTCCCAGTTTTGAGAAGCCATCTGCACCGGTACTGCAAGACATGCAATTGCTGCAATTGCTGAAGCAGCTTTACTGTTTTTGATATATTGTTTGATGAACAGACTAACACCTGCTACACCCATACCAACCCATATCGAGAAAGCGTAGAAAGAACCCGCATAGGCGTAATCCCTTTCCCTTGGCTCCATAAAAGTTTGGTTGAGATATAGAATGATGGCAAGTCCAGTCATGAAAAACAGCAAAAACACAACAATAAAACTCTTCTTGCCCCTCTCTTGAAGTCGTAACTGGTAAAGCATACCAATAATACCCAGAAGCAGAGGCAGCATATAATATTTATTGCGACCCTTATTATCGGCAATATCAGGTGCAAGATCTTTTTGAGGCCCCAATCCCAGAACATGCTCATCGATAAATGAAATACCAGTTATCCAGTTTCCCCTGGTCATACCACCATCACCCTGTAAGTCGTTTTGCCTTCCGGAGAAGTTCCACATAAAATAGCGCCAGTACATATAATTAAACTGGTATCCAAACATATATTTCATGTTTTGCCAGAATGTGGGCTTACTATTTGGATCTGTTACACCTCCCCAGCGTTCATATCCAATTATATGATTTCTGAATGATGGATTGTTTGGGTTTGAGTGCATCCTTGTCAGGAGCATTGTATTGGTATATTTATATCTTGGTGAGGTAATCTTTTCATACCTGTCCTTTTGATCGGGAGTAGTTTTTATAACCTGTTTATAAGATACTCTTTCGCCGTCGCTGATAGCTGTGCCGTTGGCATTTCTCTCTATCTGTGAAGCGTATGTGGTGCCATGTATAAGCGGAGTTTCGCCATACTGTTCGCGGTTGAGATAGCTTCCCAATGAGAATATATCTTCAGGAGAATTTAAATCGAGTGGGGGGTTGGCTGCCGATCTTATTGGAATAAGTGCATAAGCTGAGAAGCCAACAAGTATAACCATTATACATGAGATGGATAGGTTGATAAATCTGAGACTAATCTTCTTGTTTTTGAAAATGAAGTATGCGCCTGCTGCAATTAAAACTACCCATAACCATGGACTTCCAGTTATAAAAAGTACACCTGTTAATGCGAGGGTGATAAAGAAGGCTGTTTTTGCTCTCGATTCCTTGCCTTTTGCAGAAATTGTTTCGAACAACCCCCATGCGATAGAAGCAACCAGAATAAAGAGATAGAAAAAAAGTCCCGAATTATATGAAAGTCCGAAGCTGTTTACGAAAAGCAATTCGAACCATCCGCCCACTTTTGTGAATCCGGGAATGATACCCCACATTAGTATTATAATCAACCCGAAAGAGATCAGAAGTGCTCTAACAGCACCTTTTATAGTGGCATTTTCGTTGTTTTTAAAGTAATAAACCAGTACAATTGCCGGTATGCATAGAAGGTTCAGCAGGTGAACCCCTATTGAGAGCCCCATTACGTATGCTATGATAACCAGCCACTTGTCGGAATGAGCCTTGTGTGCATTGTCTTCCCATTTAAGTATGAGCCAGAAAACCAATGCGGTGAGCATCGAAGAAAATGCATATACCTCACCCTCAACAGCTGAGAACCAGAAAGTGTCTGAAAAGGTGTAAACAAGAGCACCCACAGCGCCACTTGCAATTATTACAATGGTTTTGGCCAAAGATGGTTTGTTGTTTTCATCTTTGATAATCAGTTTACTTGTAAGGTGTGTGATTGTCCAGAATAGGAATAAGATGGTAAATGCACTCATCAGTGCAGACATTATATTTACCATCATCGCAACCTGGGAAGTATCTCTGGCAAGTTGGGTGAAAAAGTTACCTACCAACATAAAAAAAGGTGCACCAGGTGGGTGACCTACTTCTAGTTTATATGCTGACGTTATAAATTCGCCACAATCCCAAAAACTGGCTGTAGGCTCAATGGTTAGTAGATAAACGGTAGCTGATATTGCAAACACAATCCAGCCGGAAATGTTATTGATTAGCTTTTGTTTAGACATTGTTTTCATTAATTTTGATTCATGGCATTTACCTGAATCTTACTGATTTAGTCTTGAATATGCGGCAAAGATAAAGAAAACGGTTGAATTAACATCAAAACAGCGACAAATTTCATATTTACTGAGTAATAGAACTGTTTTTGAATATCTGTAATATATTATAGTGGTTTTGTAATTAAATGTAATGTAATGTTCATGAAATGAGCTAAATGTGTTTTACAACATAAAGTAGTGTAAATTGCTGATTATGAGTAAATAGAGATGGAAGAGTAAGTTTTTTTAATAAACTACAACATAAAAATGATGCTGATAATTTGGAGTTCAAATAATAAAAAGTTTACTTTGAAATCGATTAAGGAAAAAAATCTGTAATTTTTAGAAAGTCATAAAGTACAATTATTCGAGTAGATGCAGGTAACATTGGTAATTTTAAAGCCTTCTGCCATACAACGTGGTTTACTAGGTGAGGTAATCTCCCGGTTTGAAAAGAAGGGCCTTCAGATTGTAGGTATGAAGATGTTGAACCTCACGGATGATCAACTTGAAGTACATTATTCGCATTTGGTGAATAAACCCTATTTTGGTCGCATTAAAAATTCTATGCAGGCAAGTCCGGTTATAGTAATGGCGCTAAAAGGTGTGGATGCTGTAAACGTTGTACGAAAGATTACTGGTGTTACAAACGGCAGAGATGCTGCCCCCGGCACCATTAGAGGTGATTTTAGTATAAGTGTTCAGGAGAATATTGTACACACCTCAGATTCAGCAGAGACTGCAGAGGTTGAGTTGAAACGATTTTTTAAAACAGATGAAATTTTTAATTACCCGCAATTGACCATCAAAAGTGTATATGCCGGCGATGAATATTGATTGCAAAACGAAAATAGATTATAATGAAATTTGATATAAATCAGAAAAGTATCAATGGAGATAAGTAAATTAATTGCCAGAGCAAGAGTCTTAGTACCAGCGACACTGATGTTCGTTACTTTGAACTCCTTTTCTCAACAAGTGCAGGAAGCTCCGGAAAAAAACAGATCTGACGTTATTTACAAGCAAGTACACAGTTCGATTTTGAGTGAACAATCCGGCTTATTTGCCGACGGTCTTAAGTTAAAACTCGATTTATCTGTCTTAGACGAGGCAGAGGAAGAGAGAGAAAACTTCGACCCGGAAGACATTCCCGCCGATGATTTATATGGCGGTATATGGGAAAACAGATATGTAAATATGTATGGTAGCCTTAAGAATGCCCCCGATTCATTTATTGTTGATCTTGACAACTTCACAATGCCTGTTGATGGCAGAATGACATCTAACTTCGGAAGAAGAGGTAGTCGCCGGTATCACTACGGTATAGATATAAAAGCGCAGACAGGCGACACAATTTATGCAGCATTTGATGGAAAAATAAGAGTGAAGCGCTATGAAGGCAGCGGATATGGCTATTATTTGGTTGTAAGGCATTTGAATGGTTTGGAAACAGTATATGGGCATCTTTCTAAATTTTTGGTTGATGAGAATGACTTTGTGAAGTCGGGACAACCAATTGGTCTTGCAGGTAATACCGGTCGCTCATTTGGATCTCACCTTCACTTTGAAACACGTTTTCTGGGCAAGCCGATAAATCCAAATTTTATTATAGACTTTCCGAGTAAAACTGTTCATCAGGATGAATATCTAGTGACCAACTCAAGCTACAGAAAGACCAACAACAGTAGTAGAGCGGTAGTAACTACAACCTCGTCAAATAATAACAGTGCAGCTTCTAAAGCAAACAATACAGAATCATCAAATAAGTTTGTTTCGGGAGATGTTAAATATCACAGAATACAAAAGGGAGATACTTTAGGTGCTATTTCTAAAAAGTATGGTACAACTATTGGAACTCTTTGTGATTTAAATAATATAAATTCGAGAACAGTATTGAGAGTAGGTAAAACAATACGAGTCTCTTAAGAGATTGAAACAGACGCAATAACTGAAAAAGGGTATGAGATAGCAATCTTGTACCTTTTTTTGTTTATCTTTGTTAGGTTGTTTTACGTTAAAAAAATAGGATATAATTACCAAATGAACATTACCAATAAACAGTTTGAAGAAGTAACAGCTATTTGCAGGAAGGTTTTTGCAGATAAATTACAAGATTATGGAGCATCGTGGCGTATACTTCGCCCAACATCGGTTACAGACCAGATTTTTATAAAAGCAAAGCGTATACGTACATTAGAAACTAAGAAAGAAAGAAAAGTAGATGAAGGTATATTTTCTGAATTTATTGGTATTGTTAACTATGGTTTAATTGGTCTTATACAGCTTGAGCTGGGATATGCCGACTCGGTTGATATTGATGCAGAGAAGGCAATTGAGATGTATGACAAGTATCTGGATATGACTGTTAATCTTATGCATGCAAAGAATCACGATTACGATGAGGCATGGAGAAGCATGAGGGTGAGTTCGTATACCGATTTGATACTTACTAAGATTTACCGTACGAAAGAGATAGAAGGAAACGATGGTGTAACAATTGCATCAGAAGGAATTGACGCCAATTACATGGATATGATTAATTATGCATTGTTTGGGTTGATTAAGTTGCACTTCCCTGAATAAAATCTGATGAAAGAAAAGATAAACAAAGAAAACATACTGATTGAAGTATCGCGAGTAGTAGTTGGGGTAACCTTTTTATTTTCGGGGTTTGTGAAAGCTATAGATCCCCTGGGTTTTACATATAAGATACAGGACTACCTGATACAACTTAATCTTACAGAGCTATTTGAACTTGCACTGCCACTGGCGGTTTTTATGGTGGTTGCTGAGTTTTTGCTAGGTGCGCTGCTGCTGTTAGGGATTTACAGGAAACCGGTTACTTTGCTTATTGCATTGTTTATGATTTTCTTTACTCCGTTTACTTTATGGATTGCTCTTACAAACCCGGTAGAGGATTGCGGATGTTTTGGCGATGCACTTGTTATCAGTAATTGGCAAACATTTTATAAGAATCTGGTTCTTCTGGCAGGTTCCATTCTGTTGGTTGCTAAATGGACGTTAATAAGCGGACTGTTCACTAAACGAATTGCGCCATTTGCTGCTCTCTTTGTTCTCGTATTTGGTGTGATGTTTGCATTACACAATGTATATAATCTTCCTGTGATAGATTTCAGACCATACAAGATAGGATCTGATATACCTGAGCAGATGTATATTGATCCGGAAAAGGCAGATGTGCTGGAGACAGTATTCTTATATAGTAAAGATGGTGTTGAGAAGGAGTTTACTGAAGAGAATTATCCATGGGATGATTCGACATGGACCTTTATTAATATGGAGAATAGAGTTGTGAAAGAGGGGGAGAAGCCGGCTATAGAAGATTTTTCGATAGATGCACTCTATTTTGATGAGTTTGACAACACCTGGAATATTGGTGGAGATATAACCGACTTAGTACTTTCGGATACTACTTATACTTTTCTGATGGTCTCATATTCACTTGAAGAGATGAACGAAAGACATCTGGATAGATTTAGAAAGATTAGTAACTACGCTGATGAACAGGGGTATCCTTTCTATCTACTCACCGCTTCGTCTTTAGATGTTGTGAAAGAGTGGGAAGAAGCACACCAAACAGGTGTTCAGTTTTGTCATGCCGACGAAAGAACATTGAAAACTATTACGAGGGCTAATCCGGGACTGATTTTGATTAAGGAGGGGGTTGTTATTAATAAATGGGACGATAGTAAGGTGCCTGAACCGACTTCTGAAATTTTGCAAATAAAGGATACTCAAAGAGATAATGTGGTGAAACTATTGCTAATTGCACTTCTCTTTTTTGTACCTTTGCTGCTTCTTAGAAAGATTGATAGGTGATTAACAGAATTAATTAATTATATATAATATGAGAAAGAATATTGTAGCAGGAAACTGGAAAATGAATAAAAACCTGCA
>CAYZHS010000075.1:0-8463 GCA_964478295.1 uncultured Proteiniphilum sp.
TTTATTTTGAAATATCGATTGATCAATCATATCCTTTTATCGTTTCAGAATCTGATATTTAACATTAAAATTCGCTGTAATTACTTTATACAATCAGATTATCTGTTCACAAAATTACAATATTAGTCTCAATTTATTGCCATTTTTACTTTGATAATAGAATTTTTGCCACTATTTTTACACACAATTAGTCGAAGTGTGCAATAAACAGTAAATTAAATATATGATTGAGCAGAATTTTATTAAAATATATGAAGATAGTTTCAAAAACAATTGGCAACTGCCAGCTTTAACAGACTATAAGTTAAATAGCACATACACTTATGGCGAACTGGCACGTGAAATAGCTGCTCTGCATATTTTATTTACTGAGTTGGAAATTAAAAAAGGTGATAAGATAGCACTAATTGGAAAAAACCACTCTACCTGGTCCATCTTATTTATGGCAACTATAACATATGGTGCAGTAATAGTGCCAGTTTTACATGAGTTCAATAGCGAAAGCATGGAGCATATAATTGAGCACTCCGACTCGAAACTACTGTTCATAAACGAATCTATCTGGGATAAAATAAATAAGGAAAATATAAACATCCCTGTATTCGATTTGCCCTCTTTTAATCTCATATCTACCAATAGCAGCGAAGTAACTCAAATTAGCGATTCTCGTGATGCACTTTTCAACAATAAATATCCTCAAGGATTTACTAAAGATGATATTAAGTATGCAGATGTAGATAATGATGAGGTTGTCTGTATTAATTACACCTCCGGAACAACCGGATTTAGCAAAGGGGTAATGATAACAGCTAATAACTTTGCAGGCAATATTACTTATGCTGCTAAACTAGAACTACTGTTTAGAGGTGATAGAATTCTGGCATTTCTTCCAATGGCACATGTCTATGGCTGTGCATTCGATTTTCTATACGCTCTTTCTGCAGGTGTTCACATCACATTGCTAGGTATATCTCCAACACCACAAAACCTTATTGGTGCACTAAATGAAGTTAAGCCTAACATAATTATTACGGTTCCATTAATTTTTGAGAAGATCTACAAAAAAAAGATTCTGCCTGTAATCAATCAACCCACAGTGAAACTACTGTTAAAGATTGGCATCTTCAGAAGAATTATATTTAACAAACTAAAGAGTAGCCTTACTTCTGCACTAGGTTCTAATTTCAGGGAAGTTATTATTGGCGGAGCTGCACTAAACTCAGAAGTTGAAGCTTTCTTTTATAAGATAAAATTCCCTTTTACAGTGGGATATGGCATGACCGAATGTGCCCCGCTTATAGCATATGACAATCACAGCAACTTTGAGCCAACCTCTTGTGGCTCTGTCTTAAAAGACATAATGGAGGCAAGAATCGACTCGCCCGACCCCGAAAACATTGCAGGTGAGATACAGGTGAGGGGCGAAAATGTAATGAAGGGTTATTATAAAAACAGTGAAGCCACAGAAGCTTCATTTACAGAAGATGGATGGCTTAAAACAGGAGATTTAGGAGTGATGAGAGGTAAGCGGCTTTTTATAAAAGGGCGACTAAAAACAATGCTTCTCTCTGCAAACGGACAAAACATTTATCCCGAAGAGATTGAATCGCGACTAAACAATCTTCCCTATATTTCAGAGAGTGTGGTTGTGTTGCGCGAGTTTAAGCTAGTTGCACTTGTATACCCCGACAAGGAGGCTATGCGTTCAAACGGTATCAGCATAGAGCAGCTTGCAGATATTATGGAAACAAATAAGGGTATACTAAATCAATCCGTAGCCCAATACGAAAGAATAAGCGCAATCGAGATAGTAGAGAACGAATTTGAAAAGACTCCTAAGAAAAGTATTAAACGCTTCCTGTACGAGTAGCAGAGCACTTTCTTGCTGTTTTCAGAGAGATTAATATCAAGCACCTCAGCTGATTAATATTATTTAACTAAAAATAATTACTCTAACATGTTGTATAACATGTTTTATGATGTATATTTGCATCGTTTTATGACGAGAGTTTTCTATTAGAAACCTGACTAAGAGTTAGATAAGACTAATATGAGTACTTTACAATAAAAACAGTTTAATTTTGTTCTCAAAATTATTTATCGTTTAATTTTTATAAAGTAATGAAAAAAGCGGTGTTATTAGTTGCTACTATTGCAACATTAGGATTAGTCTCTTGCAACAATGCACAGGTAAATGCTGAAAAAGCCAGATTAGATAGTTTGGCAGAAGTAGCTAGAGTTGACAGTATTGCAAAAGTTAAAGCTGACAGCTTACAAGCTGTTATTGAAGCTGAAGCTGCTGCAGCTGCAGATACTCTAAACCAAGTTGTTGAAGAAGCTGTTTTAAACTTAAACTAAGTTTACATACAGCACGTTTTGCAGAGACCACCTCAAAAGGGTGGTTTTTTTATTTGTTAGTGGTGCAAAAATAGTAACTTTGCCCTTCAATCATAAGAAAAAAAAAGATGACAAGGACCACTTTCAAATTAAAAAGAACATTAGCTCTGCTCATTTTAGCAGTAACCATTTTATCAAGTTGTAACCACAGGGCAAACACCTATTTCGAAAAACAACTCACATTTCCCGATTTGCTCACAAAAGATCAGAAAGTAAAACTTTCTGCCTATGTAGTACCAACAGAGAGTCAGTACGAGTGGCAACAACTTGAGCTAACCGCATTTATCCATTTTGGTATAAACACATTTACCGGTAGAGAATGGGGCGATGGCACAGAAGATCCTAACCTTTTTAACCCAACCGACTTTGATGCTGAACAATGGGTTGAATCATTGAAAGATGCAGGGTTCAAAATGATTGTATTAACTGCAAAACATCACGATGGCTTCTGTTTATGGCCAACAAAAACCACTAACCATTCAGTTGCATCATCAAGCTGGCTAAATGGCAAGGGCGATGTTGTAAAGGCTGTTAGAGAAGCATGCGAAAAACATGATATGAAGTTTGGTGTATACCTTTCGCCATGGGATAGAAATGCTAAAAGTTATGGCGACTCACCCGCTTATAACCGTATGTTTGTTCAACAGCTAACCGAACTGCTCACCAACTACGGAGAGATTCACGAGGTATGGTTTGATGGTGCCAATGGAGAGGGACCAAATGGTAAGGTTCAGGAGTACGACTGGACTCGCTTTTATCATGTAATTGATAGTCTGCAGCCAATGGCTGTAAAAGCTATTATGGGTAATGATGTTCGTTGGGTGGGCAATGAAAGCGGACTGGGCAGAGAAACTGAATGGAGTGTAACTCCGCTTCAGCCCGATATAAATAAAGTAGTTATTGCCGAAAACGACAGATTAAACATTTCTCCAACATCAAAAGATTTGGGTAGTAATGAGCTTATTGAAGAGGCTAAAACAATTTATTGGTATCCTTCTGAAGTAGATGTTTCAATCAGACCAGGATGGTTTTATCATCAAGAACAAGATAGTCAGGTAAAAACATTAGCACAGCTTGTTGATATCTATTTCCAGTCTGTAGGTATGAACTCTGTACTTCTCCTTAATATACCTCCGGACAAAAGAGGAAGAATACATGAAATAGATGTAGATCATTTGAAGCAATTTGGCAAATATATCAACTCCACTTTCAGCAACGAGAAGTTAACAGACGGAGATGTAGAGTGGAAGGCACGCTCGGGTGCCAGCAGAGAGTTTAATGTTGATGAAGGCGAAACAATTAATACTGTACTGCTGCAAGAAGACATTCTAAAGGGGCAGCGTGTTGAGGAGTTTGTTGTAGAAGGACTGGTAAACGGTGAATGGGTTGAACTGACAAAAGGAACAACCATAGGATACAAACGTCTGTTGAGATTCAACGATACTAAAGCTTCTAAAATACGAGTAACTATAAACGAGACTCGCGACATAGCAAATATCAAGAAAACAGGTGCCTACTATGCTCCTGTTTTAGAGGGAAGCATTATGCAGGTTAAGTTGTCTGATATAACAACAGATAAGTGGGTAGCGACCAATTCTCAACCTCTCACTATTGATTTAGGAGAGAGCTACTTGATTAAAGGATTTACATACTCACCTGCAGAATCAAAAGAGTCAATATTTAGATACACATTTTCGGTTAGCGAAGATGGAGAAAACTGGAGTGATATAATCACTGGCGAGTTTAGCAATATAAAAAACAACCCAATACCTCAGCGCGTTTCTTTTGAAGATATTGCTAAAGCCCGATACATAAAAATCACTTCAATTGAGGGTACAGATGGCGGCACCCCTTCGGTTGATATGCAGCAGATTGGAATATTGCTTAACTAAAACTCTTCAAAAACAGAGAGATGAGAAAATATACATTACCACTACTCCTATTTATATCATTTGTTATAAATGGACAAACTATAGGCGATATATTTAAGTCGATGCCCTCCGAACTCCTTCCCGGAGTTTCGGAAGGCAATAAAACAATGCTGATAGTAGATTCAGCACAAACATCTGTTCCATACGCCTTTGGAGAGATAAAGAAAGTAAATCACAGCAACAGTTATTTAAACATCAAAACCTCAGAAGCAGGCACTACTCAAATTAAGCTTCTGCCTGTTACTGAAGATTCGGTAGTGGTAGCTGTAATAAAAACTGTTTGTGGAGGTGCCGAAGCAGATGTGTGCAACAGCACTATTGCATTCTACACTAAAGATTGGGAAGATTTGGATAATGCGACTTACATTCCTGCAATTTCTCCCGAAATGTTTATGGATTCTTCAAAAAAAGAATCAGATAATTACAAATATGCTTTATCTTTGCCCGATATTTATCCAATTTCGGCAACATTTAATGAAACAAGCACAGATCTTACACTTACTTTCCACTACAAAGAGAGGCTTGCAAATAGTGAGTTAAAGGAGTTTGAAACTTATTTAACTAGCGAAACTGTTATCTTGAAATGGGATGGATCTAACTTTAAATAAAAGATAAAACTAACTAAGATATAAAATGCACCCGTAGTTCAATGGATAGAATACCGGATTCCGGTTCCGACGATGCGAGTTCGATTCTCGCCGGGTGTACTCGATTTTAACTATTCAGCCTTTTTCAACCACTCTTCAACAATTTCAGAATCGTACCCCATCGATTTAGCTTTCTTAAAGTCGGCCTTTGCCGCACTCTTATCAAACTGGTCGAGTCTCACCCTTCCACGCAGAAAGTAGTAATAAGGATTATCTGTTTGCGACAGCTCCACTGAGCGCAGGTCTGCCGAGGCAAGGAGTGTTTTACCACTGTTGATATAACACTCAGCCCTGTTCATATAAAAACTAGGATCGCTGTTTGTTTCGCTGTTAATCAAATCTGTATAAACCATTTCGGCAAGTTCCCACTTACCATCAAGCTTAAACAATAAAGCCTTGCTAAGCTTAGTATACATATTATTTTGATCTATCTCTTCAGCCTTCCTGAAATCGGCTTCAGCCTTTGCACGATTATTTTCTTCCAGAAAAAGTACTCCTCTTCTGTAATACGCCTCAACATCATCTGGGAAATCATTTATAAGAGCGTTATAGTCGTCCATTGCCTCATCAAACCTGCCAAGCTCAACCAGCAGCGAGGCCCTGTTATGCAGCACAATATCAGGAATAGGATTGTTTGGTAATGCAGCTGTAAACGATATAAACGCATTGTCATACTCTTTAAGCTGACGCTGTATTATACCTAGATTTAATAGAAGCACCGAATTGTTCTCGTTTGCCGGATCGAGCCTCATGGCCCTTTGCAAAGAAATTGCAGCACTGTCGAGACGAGAGGCATCAATCTGTTGGGCGGCACGATTCACCAAGGTCTGATAGTCCTGTCCGGCAAGTGAAAATGAAAGCAAAAGGAAGAATATTGTAATTAACGAATAAAATTTTCTCATATATAATACTAAATAACTTTATTAAGGCAAATGTAAACAAAAATTTGTTTCCTTTGTTTGAATATCTATAAAATCAAAAATAACACTTTACATGAACAATGAAATTCTAATCGCACAAGCGGAAACCACAACAGAAACAGTAATCCCCACTACAGAGTCAGCAACCCCAGTCGTTGAACAGTCGGTCAACGCAGCCGAACTTATCAAAACAGGCCAGTTAGATGAACTGCTTGATCTGTTTCTTACAGGGAGCATCGACTTTATTGGAAAGCTATTGATTGCTCTCCTTATCTTCTTTCTGGGGAGATGGATTATCAAAAAAATAGACAAAGTTTTTAAACGTATACTCAACAACAGGATAGACGATATCGCGCTGCGCAGTTTTTTATCCACCTTATTAAACGTTGCATTATTTGCTACCCTAGTTATTCTGATTATCAATGTAGTTGGTTCGAGAACAGTCTCACTAGTAGCCCTTATTGGTTCAATCGGTCTGGCACTGGGTTTGGCAGTGAAGGACAACCTGGCAAACTTTGCCGGTGGAGTGATGTTGCTTTTCAACAAACCCTTTAAAGGTGGCGATTATATAGAAGCACAGAGCGTGGCGGGTACGGTACAAGCAGTTGGAATACTTTACACCACTCTCACCACTTTCGACAACAAAACAGTGCACATCCCAAATGGACCACTCTCCATTGGCAACATCATAAACTACAGTACTCAGTCAACGCGCCGCCTGGATCTTACTGTTAACGTGGATTACGGATCGGATGTGGAGCTTGTAAAAAGTCTTTTGCTTGACATAGCAGAGAAGCATCCTCAGGTGTTAAAAGACCCTGCCCCGTTATCACGTATGGTGAAAATGAACGATAGCTCTATCGACTTTGTACTGAGGGTGTGGACACTTTCGGGTGATTTCTGGCCGGTTACTTTCGACCTGAACGAACAGACCTACGATGCCTTGGTTAAGAATGGGCTGAATATCCCTTTCCCACAGATGACCGTACATCTTGCCAAAGAGGCTCAGACGGAGAAAAAATAAAACTCTACTCTATAAAAAGCAAAACCCCTTTCACCATCATCGGCCGAAAGGGGTTTTTATTATATTATGGGTAGTTTATTACTAATTCTACATTTAGAAACGTGCCAAAAAACCCTACGTTATTATTATATTATGGTTGTTTTAATACTAACACTACCTTAAGAATCGGGCTAAAAACCCTACGTTTTTATTCTACAATGATTGGTTTAATACTCCGATGCAAAATGGAAGCGGATGTTCTTGAAATCCTGCTGAGCCATCATCAATATATAGTTAGACTCTGCGAGAAACACATCCCTACCCTGTTTGTCGCGTGCCATATATTGATACTTACGCTTTTTAAAGTCGGCTAACTGCTCTTTATCGTCGCTCTCAATCCAGCATGCTTTATATAGCTGAATAGGATCCCAACGGCACTGTGCTCCATACTCATGAAGCAGGCGATATTCAATTACCTCAAACTGAAGCTGACCAACCGTACCAATAATCCTTCGTCCATTAAACTGATTGGTAAACAGCTGAGCAACACCCTCATCCATCAACTGCTCAACTCCCTTCTGCAGCTGCTTCGATTTCATTGGATCGGCATTCTCTATATATTTAAACATCTCTGGCGAAAAACTAGGCAAGCCTTTAAAATGCAAGTTTTCTCCCGATGTAAGTGTGTCGCCAATCTTAAAGTTACCCGTGTCGGGCAACCCAACAATATCTCCTGCAAATGCCTCATCAAGAATCTCTTTCTTTTGAGCCATAAACGCTGTGGGCGAAGAGAACTTCATCATCCTGTTGAAACGCACATGCTTATAATTAACATTACGCTCAAACTGACCCGAGCATATTTTAACAAACGCAATACGCGAACGGTGGTTGGGGTCCATATTGGCATGAATCTTAAATACAAATCCCGAAAACGACTCTTCATACGGATCTACCACTCTCTCTTCTGCCTGCACTTTACGGGGTGATGGCGCAATCTCCACGAAACAGTCGAGCAGCTCCTTTACTCCAAAATTATTTAATGCAGAACCAAAAAACACCGGTGCCAGTTTTCCAGCCAGATACTGCTCACGATCAAACTCGGGGTATACCTCTGTTATTAATTCAACCTCATTCCGTAATTTACCGGCTAAACTATCACCTATATGCTTCTCCAATTCAGTCGATTCTATGTCGAGATGCAACGATTCGGTAACTACCTGCTTACTTGGCTTAAACAGGTCGAGACTATTTCTGTAAAGATTATATACACCCTTAAACCTGTCGCCCATATCAATTGGCCAGCTCAGAGGGCGAACAGAAATCTGCAGCTCCTCTTCCAATTCATCAAGAACCTCAAAAGGATCTTTACCCTCACGGTCGAGCTTATTCACAAATATCATCACAGGAGTGTTACGCATACGGCAAACCTCCATCAGTTTACGAGTCTGCACCTCCACCCCTTTTGCTATGTCAACCACCACTATAACACTGTCAACTGCGGTGAGTGTACGAAAGGTGTCTTCTGCAAAATCCTGGTGACCAGGTGTATCAAGAATATTTATTTT
>CAYZHS010000076.1:0-8323 GCA_964478295.1 uncultured Proteiniphilum sp.
TTTCTCTTTACGAGTTTTACCACTTAATTCAATTTTTGTTATGTCCATATTATATATTAAAATTTTGATTAATTGATTAATTAGTGGCAATCACTAAAACTGTTTAAAAGTCTAAAATATATATCAGAAAGGATAACCTATTGCAAAATGAAAAGCAAAGTCCCTTTTAAAATCAGGTTTAAATACGGTCCACCTCGAACCAACTGGCATTGCCGGGTTGTGAGCTTTCATACCACCATCAACTCTGATTAGCAGGAAATTAAGATCGAAACGAAGTCCGACACCATAAGCAACACCAAGTTCTTTATAAAATTCTGCAAGATTAAACAATCCACCTGGTTGTTCTACATAATCTTTTATTGTCCATATATTTCCTGCATCAATAAAACCTGCCAGCTCTATCAATCTTGAGACTTTACGTCTGTACTCAACACTTAAGTCGATTTTCACTTCACCAACCCTTCTGCCGAAGTCATGTCCGGTTGAGTCTTGGCTATAAGTTCCTGGTCCAAGAGTTCTAGTACTCCACCCTCTTACACCGTTTGCTCCACCGCCAAAATAACGCTTTTCGAACGGTAAAATATCTGAGTTACCGTATGGGTATGCTACACCTAAAGAGAAATGTGCTGCTATTGTTTTGGTATCATCAATTCTATACATAGGTGCTATATCAAAATCACCTTTAACATACTCTGAATAGGTTAATCCAAAGAACTCTTTTGAACCTCTGTCATTAAGTTTACCTCCTCCCATACTTGTAACTAAACGGGGTAACCAGCCAGCAACCTCAATACCCGATCTGATACGGAAGGGGATATTAGGCATATCACCTCTCGAGATACGATTATAATTTGTGTAAGTAATGTTATAGGCAGAGCGAACTATGAGCTGCTCATCGTAACTATAACGCAATATTGGATTAACCTCTTCACTAAGGTATAGATCTTTAAATCTTTGCGACGACCATGGCATTCTCACATAAGTTATACCTATTGGTTCAAACACATTTACCAGCTTCCATTCCATTGACGACCATTGAAAGCGGTTTGACAAGTTGAAGAATTGACGGAAGTATTCGGGTCGTTTCTGAAAGTTTGTTCCAATAGAAAATTCAGTAGACGCTGAAGGCTGATCTCGCAATTGTTTCAATACCCAGGGGAATAACAACTGTGGAATTGAAAGAAAAGCTTCAACTCCATACTCGTAGTAACTATTGTCGAGAAGGTCGAGACTGTCAGTTGCACGAATAAACTCATAAGCTGCATTCAGCCTCACCCTAAATGTTTCGCCACCATTAAAAATATTTCTATGTTCGTAAGTAAGGTTACTACCCACTCCAAGATCACCGGCAGAGTTTGTTCCATCAACACCAAACTGCATATAATGCATATTTCCGGGAAATAAAGATATTCTGGTGTCGAGTAAGCTTGAATCGTTTCTTACCACCGGAGTTAGATTTATTGCTGTCTGATTAACTGGCCCCATTCCATTCATAGAGGAGTATGTTCTCTCAACTATACGATCGGAGTATAACCTTCCGGGTCTTAGAAAAGTGTTATAATAGACTGCCCTTGGCGAAAGAAATGGGTCTCTTTCCTGAATAATATTTATACCTCTGTATTCAATTGTATCTAAAATATTACGCTTTGTTGAATCTTCAAGTATAAGTGAGCTAACTCCATTAATAACTAAAACATTTCCAATAGTAAATTGCTGATGTTTTGTTGATTCAGTTGGATTATTTAATGAGAGCGTAACGTCAACCTGATTTTGTCCTACAGTAGTATCGGCAAGAAAATAAAAATTATCTTTTGAGAAATTGTAGTATCCCCTATTTCTAAGCATGGTAGTCATATTTTCCCTACCCTGCTCTAAAACTGAGAGGTCGAATATATCATTCTCCTTAATAAATTCTAATCTTCCTGTACTACTAAGTATATTATAAATAGTAGTGTCTACAGAGTTTATAGTATCATTGAAAACACGAATTCTGTGAGGCTCATTTCCAGTAACATCGTAAGTTACTGCCGCCCTCTTATCATTTTTCACTACAGTTGTATCAACTTCTGCATTTAAGTACCCGATATTATTGAGATGCAAACGAATCTGTTCGGCAGAAATTATTGCAAGCTGCTCGTTTAACAAAACTGGAGGTTCGCCATATTTAATCAATTGTCTCTTTAGCCATGTAGAATCATTATCGGGTATATTATACATATGCAGCTTCCACTTACCAATAATAGGAATAGAAGAGTTGGGTTTTTGCCTTAAGTATGGCCTGAGATTAGATGAACCAATACCTTTAATATCAGAATTTATGTCTACTTTATCGAGCAGATATCCACCATCGGGAACCTTTTTTGTTACATTGCACGAAGCTAAAATTATCAATGCAAATAAAAGGTAAATATATTTACTAATTAGCCTATTCATTTTCATCTCTTGGTCTTATATACCTGAATCTCAGAAGATCTTTAAAAGATTGAGCCTCTCTTGTAACAACCACCCCTACACCCTGAGTTGATGGGTTGCGACGGTAGAAACGATCGTTTGCCCTGTTGTAGGCACGAAACATCAACCAGTTATTTATATCATACTCTAGTTCAAATTCACCCATAAAAGCCTGCTCAGTAGCCATCATGCTATTATCGCCATAACTAAGGTTAGTAGTTATTCGCAATCGATTATTAAGTAACCTGGTTGATACATCAACCCCCATCCTTACATTCTCAAATGTGCCGTCAACAGATTCGAGGTTGGTACTTACCGACCAGTTATCGTTAAGCGCATTGGCAAAAAGTGCATCCAGTCCTCTAGACAAAGTATTGGCAGCAAATTTAGAGAACATAGAAGTACCAAAATTCAAATCGGGTGATCCTTCAGATGGTATAAAGCTTCCTGTTGTTGCTAAATATGCAAACTGAAGTATTTTGGTTTCCTCATCACTTATAAAGCTATTTACACGCTGCTGTATGTCGTTAGAACTTTCAGGCAACTCAATATCATATTGAAGGTCCATAGCGTCGAGATTACCTCTGATTTGCAGTAGTGCATTTACCGGAACTCTTGTATTGGCCAACTCGGTAGTGAATGTGGGACTCAACGCTGCCAAATCTGCTCTTACCGGAAGGTAAGCCGATATATTAAACTGAGTATTCATAGGATTTCCCTCCATCGTGAGCCTGCTACCTTCACGAATAGTAAAATCAATAGTACGAAGATTTTGAAGATTATAATGAAATTTACCACTATTGATTACGTAATCGCCATAGAGTCGCACAGGCGGTGTAGATTTAGAGTTGTAATTTACATTTATTTCTCCCCCACCGCTAACTTCAAGCGCATTTCCGGTTGTGGGATCTAAAACAACTGAAGCTTCAAGTAAAGGAGTTAAATTTAATGTAGCTCTCATTACAATAGGCATGGTAGTTGCCGGTCTATTGCTGTTTGTTCTGTCTAAAGGTACATCTCTTCGTCTTAAGAACTCAAGTGAGTCGTTTTTCTCGGAATTTATATATATTACACCGCTATACTCAGTAGCTTTTGCTGTTTGAGGAAGTACAAATGTCATTTCAGAGGCACTTTGAGTAGTTAAATTAGCATCTCCATAGATACCCATTGGAGAACCTGTAAGATTTAGCTTACCCGATAACCTCATATCTCCGTAAACCATCTGATCGGTACGATCTTTGTTGTTTAACAGCATAAAATCATCAAGTGTGATACCAGCTGTATATACTAAACGTCCGAAATTTGAATGCGACAACCTTAAGTTGAGCTTTGCGGTCTTCCCATTTTGATCTCGTATAACAAGATTCTCAAGTCCTACATTATCTCTGCTTATATCAATTGTATCTGACAAGAAATAAGTTACATTGGTAAATGCCACTTTCATTTTACCCTCTTCTATACCAAGCCATCCTTCTGTTATTGGTTCTGTTATCTTTCCAGAAATATTAATGTTTGAATTTAATCGTCCCGACAGTTCACTTAATGCAACTGAAGTGAGAGGTTGCAGAGCATAAAGTTCAAAATCCTCCATTACAATATTTACATTTAGAGGGTTGGGACTGTTATCTCCTGTTGGAACATATCCATCGATATTAAATCTTCTCTCTCCCTTATTCACAAGGTTGGCACTAAGATTTAACCCTGAATATATCTGATCCCAGTCACCTTCAATCTGAAGTGTGCCAATAGTATCTGAATGAACAGTAATATCTTCTATCCGAAGTGATTCTGTTCTGATCATAGGAGTCTCTAAAGCCTGACGTATAAATATTTCACCATTTATAGAGCCTGAGAAATTAGATATATTAAATGCAGTAAGAATATTTGAAAGTTCTGTGTTATTGAAGTAAATACGAATATTATCTGCTTCACTTTTTGAGGCTACTCCATCTATACCAAGCAATAACATTTCATCTTCTTTGATACCAAAATTGTCAACAGATATTCTATCCTTGCTATAATCTACCAATGCTTCATTTATATCTATATCTTTACCGTTAAAATCTACTGTTGTAGAATGTAAATTGATGATTGTAGCTAACTCATCTAAAGTGTTGCGACTAAATCCCAATGTTATGAGCAGGTTGCCATTAGATTTATTGTTACTTTTCTCAACATCGAAGCCTAATCTATTTATAACCGAGTCGTTTGATGCAATAGTATTAAGTTTTGCATTTATATAACCGTTGTTCTGAACTAAATAACTATTCAGATTAAGTAAAACTCCTTTATTTCCACTATTGATATCGATGTTTGTTTCTCTTACATCGTTGTTCCCAAACATTAACCTTGGAATATATGCATCTAAAATTAAACCTCCCTGCTGTACCATATCAACACTTCCGGTAATAGTAGCCTGCTCAACATTATAAAATGGCAATGCAAATGTATAAGAGAAATCTTCTGTATTATTTAGTGAGATTTTAAAATTAAAACTGTTTTTTCCGTTATCTAATTGTATTGATTGTTGATCAGATATCTGAGAATAAATATCTGCTTCGGTTTGATATGAATCTGACTTTATTATTGAAGGCAGATGTGGTTGTATTAGCTTTTTAAACTCATCTGCAATTGTTGAGAAATAATAATCGCCCGAAATCTCTGCCTCCATGAAGGTAGACATAAGTTGTATTTTTTTACTCTCACCCTCTGTTGCAATAGCTTGCAGATAAATTGGCCCAGGGTTATAAATAAAATTACTGTCTACAATAGAGGTATTGTCTATCACAAGGGTTCCCGAAATATCATCTATTGTTGTACCCGACATATCTGCCTCAATGTGAGTGGTTAACAATGGAGCCTTCCAGTTCTCCATCATCAAAAATGGTCTCATATCGAGCTGTTGTATATCGCCTTTAACAATAAATCCTAATTGATTACCAAAAGTAATATCTCCAAATAGATTGAACTTATTAATATGCGAATCCATATTAATGTTTGCAGATACATTATTTCCCTTATAAACGCCATCAAATTGCAGACCATTGTATTCAAAACCTTTATATTGAAGCGACTCGAAAAAGCCACTTGCTGTTACTGACAATTCTGAGCCTAGAGGTATGTTTACTTTAATATCTGAGCGCAAAGTTGTATTTCCAACACCTATTTCCTCTCCGATAATGTTTGCTACATCAAAATTGTTTACAGCAACCGGTCCCTCAAATATTAGGTTCTTAAAACCATTACTTATTCTTCCTACCCCTCTTAAGTTTACATGCCCTTTATCTGTATTGATTTTACTATTGTATCTGAATTGATTGAGTTTACCTACAGCAGTAAGTTCCATACTCATATCTCCTATTGCAACAAGTTGTTGTGGAGAGTTGTAATCGGGTGCCCAAACCTTTATAAGTGACTCTAAATCTTTTTGCGAAGTCTGCAGTTCTTTTATATTTACACTTAAATTGCTATTATTAAAATTACTGTAATCTGAGATTACTCCAGATAAATCAATTTGTGTTTCGGAGCCGTACTGAAGTTCAAGTTTTGAAAGATTAGCTTGTGGTAAAGTACCATTTGCATCAATATTAAGAGTCAGCATTTTATCTAAACTCTTAAGCGGAGAATAGAAAATGCTGATATCTTTAGGGTCTATCTGATTACTAATAAGTTTTAAGGCGAAATCTTTGTCTCTTAGATGGTAGCTTGCATCTCTAATTTGCAGTTCGGTCTGATTCAATTCTAGTTGTAATCTTTTACTCTTAAATAGAGAATCTTGCGCAACAATATCTGTTTCAAGTTTAGTAAATACAACACCTGAGTTACTTTCGTAGAAACTCAACAATTTAATCTCTGCACTCATATCTTCTAAAGATACAAAGCGTGCATTAGCCCTGAAGTTAAGTTCCTCAATCTCTATATGACTGCTGTTGAACTGCCCGGGTGTGTGAGGTACATCTAAAATATTATAACTTATATTTCCATTTTTGAGTATTACATCTTCGCCAGTAATAGTCCAACTATTAGCTTCTGTCTGTAAAGTGCTATCTTTTTCTGTTGTAAAAGAATCAATTATATATTGAAAATTAAAACAATCTTCTGCTGTTTCGCGGTAAATATTAGCTTTAAAATTATCCAATACAACTTTCTGTACTGATATCTTATCTCTTAGCAAGTCGAGTGCTCTTATCCTGGCCGAAATACTTTCGGCATATAATAAAGTATCCTGCTGTTGATCTTCAACATATAAACCAAGGAGTTCTACTGTATTGAACAACCTAATACGAATACCTTCGAGTTCGGTTTTTGTACCAATAATATTGCCAACTTTACTTAAAGCATAATCTGCTGCCTTTTTTTGCACATGAGGAATGCTGAAAGTCAGAAAAAGTAATACATTAAGCAGTATAATACTGATAACAACAATAGCGAATATGCGTACGACTTTTTTAGCCAATTGTAGTAAAAACGAGTGAGTAAAATATTCTAACTATTTAATTATGCAATGATACAAAAAAAAGGGTATTTGGGGGAGGATTGGGCCTCATTTTAACCAAAATACATGATTATTTTAGGTTTTTCCATATAAGCGAACTATCGCCATAACTTAAAAACCTGAAATCGTTCTGTAATGCGTACTCATAAATACTTTTCCAGTTTTCTCCCGCAAAAGCAGAAACAAGTAGCAGTAATGTACTTTTGGGTTGATGGAAATTAGTTATTAATGCATCGGGAAAGTGGAATGTATACCCTGGTGCAATCATCAATCGAGTAGATGATATTAGACTATCCTGACCGCTATCTTCTAAAAATTTTAGTATTGCCTTCAGAGAATCTGAGGGTTCAATTGAATGAGATAGCTCCTCATATGGTTCCCACTGACTTACAGACATTTCGCTTGCATTAATTTCAGGATTTATATTGAGTTTTTTTCCAATATAGTATAAACTTTCTAACGTGCGCATAGATGTTGTTCCAACTACTACAATTTTGCCTTTATGGTTAAGAAGCTTATTTATGGTTTCTATAGGAACTGAAAAAAACTCATTGTGCATTTCATGGTCTGCAATTTGCTCAGATTTCACAGGCTTGAATGTGCCGGCGCCAACATGTAAAGTTACTTCTGCTGTTTTAATTCCTTTTTCTTCAATAGCTTTTAATATCTCAGGAGTGAAATGAAGTCCCGCAGTTGGTGCGGCAACTGAACCTTCTACCTGTGAATATATTGTTTGATAGGTTTCATCATCTGAATCTTCGGCTTGACGGTTTAAGTATGGTGGAATGGGTAGTTTACCTGCTACCTCAAGAAGATCGGGGAAAGAATATTTATTATTATCCCAGGTAAATTTAACTATAGAGTCGGAAGATGACATTTGTGCACCTTCAGGGGTAGTTAGTCTTTCGGCCTTTAATGCTACTGCAACTCCATCTATATCTACGTTCATTGCTAATGGTCCTTTTTTCCATCTTCGAGAATTACCAATCATACATATCCACGAGCAGCTTTCTCTCTGTAAAAAATTTACGGTGTAATCTGCGGGTTCAAAAGGTGAGAGACAAAAGATCTCTATAGTTGCGCCACTCTCTTTTTTAAATAGGAGTCTGGCATGTATAACTCTGGTGTTATTAAAAAGAAGCAATGAATTGCTTGGAAGTTTATTTGGCAGATCTTTAAAAGTGTGTGTAGTGATTGTTGAAATACTATTTTCTGCATCTCCATATATCAGCAATTTTGAGTTATCTCTTATCGTTAATGGGTATTTAGCAATTTTCTCATCTGGGAGCTGATAATTGAAATCAGTAATTCTTATCTTATGAACACTATCTTTTTTCATTTTTTAATTCATTTATTCCGCAAAATTACTCAACTTTG